>JAAYUG010000017.1 GCA_012517825.1 Bacteroidales bacterium
CCCATCATTGCAGGAGCCATAATGATCTGGCGTGCCCGCGGAATGGATGACAAATCATCCGGAGTGCGGGGAAAGCAGAATAAGAGGATCAGGTTCAGGTAACAGGTGGAAGCGTTCGCTTTTCGCCGGAGGCCATTAGGAATATTCATTTATTGGCTTCTGTAAGCAGGCAGAAGGTATGAAGCAACAGCCCATTGCATCAGTTCCTGCAACCTTCACAACAGGCAAAAGGCTGTTCATCGTCCTTACTTTTCGCGGGCAGGGTCCTGTTGTTTCAAAATCTCAAGATATTTTAAGTAGTACCGGTCGTAAACCTGCTGTTTCGCTTCTTCGGCCTTTGCCTGCCGGTTTTTGTAATCCTGTTTTGATTCCTCCTTTCCTCTGGGCGCAAATTCAGGCATAGCCGACAATTCCTTTTCGACCTCTGAACCAAAATAATAATCAACAAAAAGGTTTTTACTCACTTCAAATACCCTCACCTTTCCATCGCCTGAACCAACGGCAAATAAACCGGCGCCGGGGTTGAAGGCTACGGCATTGACTCCCTTTTCAAATCCGGTAAACGTATATATTTTGTTTGCTGTGGCGGTTTCCCAAAGGATGACGGTGTTGTCATAGCTTCCGGTCAGCATCCATCTGGCATCGGGAGAAAGGGAAACCGACATCACCGCCTGATCATGCCCGATGAATGTACGGATGCTTTTTTCCTTCCCCGCCTGCCACAGGCGTACGGAATTATCGCGGGAAGCTGTAACGAACAGTCCCGTTGCCGGATGCACAGCAATGGAATAAATATTTCCTCCATGGCCGGTAAGAGTCTGCAAAATCCGTCCGGTAGGAACATCCCATATTCTGACGGTTTCGTCGAGTGATCCGCTGACCAGGCGGTTTTCATCCAGCCAGGCTACCGCCAGCACGCTTTTTTCGTGTCCGTCAAGCGTACGGATATGAGCCCCTGTTACCAGATCATAAATATGCACTTTCTTTTCGAAGGTGCCGGCGGCAAGGTATTTCCCTCCCGGAGCAAGGCTGAGGCTCCAGATGTCAACAACTGTAGTGCCGATTGTTTTATCCTTCGTTCCGTCAGTATTCCATGCAACAATGCTTCGGTCGCCTCCGGTATAGATTTTCTGACCGTCGGATGAAAAAACCAGAGACATAATGCTTCTGACATGCGCCCCGCTCAGCACGGCTGCCGGCTCCCAGCTGTCTTTTTTCCATATAACAGCCGTTTTGTCTTCCGAGCCGCTTACCAGCAATGCCCCGTCAGGACTCCAGGCCAGCGACGTTACGGCACCTGCATGCTTTGACAATACCGCAACCGGTTTGACTTCCTGTGAGGATGCCCCAAAAAATATTCCCAGGAGAATACCTGAGATAATGATACGAACCATATCTGCGTTCTTGTTATGTAAGTACTTTTCACCAGCAGTAAAAGTAGCTAAAATCCGAACGATTTTGTGAACCTTTCAAAAGACGGTCAATGTGAATACAAAAGTACCAAGCAAAGAATAAAATATAACAAACTGTTTTACAATTAATTAAAAAATTTTTTTATTTTCCTAAATAATTAGTTGCTTAACTAAATTTTTAGTTATATATTTGTTGTGGCATTTAAAACAAAGTGTCATGAAAAGACTCACAAAAGCAGAAGAACAGGTAATGCAGATATTATGGCGGCTTGAGAAAGGCCTTGTAAAGGATATTTTGCAGGAACTGCCTGAGCCGAAGCCGGCCTACAATACGGTATCAACCATTGTCCGCATTCTGGAAAAGAAGGGATTCGTATCGCACAAAGCCTACGGCAATACGCATGAATACTATCCAACAGTAACCCGCGAAGAATATGCCCGGTTTCACCTTGGAAACTTCCTGAAAAATTATTTTGACAATTCGTTTCCTCAGCTGGCTGCATTTTTTGCAAGAGAAAATAACCTTACGACCAGGGATCTGGAGGAAATATTAAAGGCCACGGAAAATGAACTGAAAAAAACCACACCAAAAAGACAACGGTCATGACAGCCTATCTGTTTTCGTCCTGCCTGATTCTGGGGATGTTTTACCTGGTGTATATTTCTGCTTTCAGCCGGGACACTTTTCTGATGAGAAACCGGATTTATCTGCTCTCGGGTCTTTTTCTTGCACTATTACTGCCCATCCTTCCTCTTTCGATGGAATTACCTGGTCTTAACGGCATTTACACCTCGCGCGCTGAAGCCGGTTTGCCTGTTCTGATAAGCGGGCCGTCCGTTCTATCGTCCCCTGCCACCAATGAGGCAGGAACAAGAACCTTATCCCCGGTATTCTTTCTTAAGTTGCTGTATTTTTCAGGGATTGTTTTGCTGTTCCTTCGGCTTGTTTTTCAATTACTGAAAATTATCAGACTCATCATTGTATCTTCCTGTGAAAGAAATGGAATTTACCGCATTATCTATCATTCATCAAACTGGCCTCATTTTTCGTTTTTTCATTTCATATTCCTTAACGCATCTTTTTTCCCGGAAACACCGAAAGAAAAGGCAGGCATTCTGGCTCATGAAATGGCTCATTTCCGGCAGGGTCACAGTTTCGATCTGCTTCTGATGGAGACAATAACCATTCTTCAGTGGTTCAATCCCTTTGTATGGTTATACCGTTCAGCGCTCAGAGAAGTTCATGAGTATCTTGCCGACCGGGAGGCCATTGCCGCAGGGGGAACACCTGCTGAATACCAGGCCATTCTGGTAAACCAAACATTAGGAATACCGGTATTTCAAATAGTCCATCCATTCAATTGTGTAAACCTTAAAAAAAGAATTACCATGATGACGTGTAAAAGAACATCGGAAATGGCGCACCTGAAGGCATTGGTTCTGATACCGCTTGTCGCGCTTGCCATCTCTCTTTCGGCCTGGGCACAGGAACAACAAAAAAACATCACCGTAAGAGGAAAAGTTTATGATAAGAATACAGAGCAGCCGCTTGCCGGTGCCCATATTATAATCAAGGGGACAACTGTCGGCACCGTTGCTGATCAGCAGGGCCGGTATTCCGTAAATGCTCAGAAAGGTTCAACACTGGTTGTGTCGTATGTCGGATACGCAACAGCATTCGTTGAGATAAACATAAGCACCACCGTGGATATTGGCCTCGAGACAGAATTCATAGACCTTGAACACCAGAAAATCTCCGATGCAAACGAAGTAAATACTCCCCCGGTGAAAACAGAAGGCGGCACTTTTTACGCTGTTGAGGAGATGCCGGCTTTTCCAGGCGGATTGGAAGGATTCCGGAACTACATTAACCAGCACCTGGTATATCCTGCCTCGGCTAAGGACAGAAAAGCACAGGGAGACGTTCTCGTTTCGTTTGTTGTCAATGAAAAAGGGTTTACAGAACAGGTAAAAGTTATCCAATCAGCCGATCCTGAACTCGATGCCGAAGCGGTTCGTGTTATTTCAGAATCGCCGCAGTGGAAACCCGGTACTAACGATGGAAAACCGGTAAAAGTAGGGTTTACCATACCGGTTAAATTTTCACTTGCCGAAGATGACAGCACCTTTCTTGTTGTGGAAGAAATGCCCAAATTTAACGGGGGTAATCCCGATAATTTCCGGCAATATATAGCCGAAAATCTTCGTTACCCTGAGGAAGCAAAAAAACAAAACATTACCGGCAAAGTTTTTGTTAGTTTTGTTGTTGGTTCAGATGGAAATGTCAGGGATGTAAAAATAGTCCGTGGCGTTCATCCTCTTCTGGATGAAGAATGTTTGCGTGTTGTATCTTCATCCCCTCAATGGACTCCCGGAAAACAAAAAGGGAAAAATGTTGCGGTTCAGTTCACTTTCCCTGTGATATTCCAACAAAAATGATTTGTTTCCCCTGATTTGTTCATGACAAATACCCTATAAGTATGCTTTAATGGACAAATAAGGGTAATATGATTCTGATCCAATCCCGACAGGATGGAATTATTACAGAAAATGGCAGAAACAGAAATCATTATAACCCTGAAGGGGGGGCATTATGATATGTAATCAATAATTCCGCCTCTTCAGGTTTCCGGATTGTTTCTTTGCAGGAAGGTCAAAATAAGGATTTAACCAGGAAGGAAGAATTTTAATTTCTGATGTTTTTTTCTAAATTCGTATTAGTATTTAACCCAAAGACCCATAAAAATCTTTACTGTATGAGAACATTTATTTCTGTTTATCTGGCTATTTTTTTTATTTCCTTCACTGCCCTGGCACAAGATCATGAAAACAATATTTTTATTTCAGGCAAGATAACAGACAATAGCACAGGACAACCTCTGGCAGGAGCCAATGTTTATGTAAAAGGAACCCATATCGGAACTTCGGCAGATACCTCGGGGATATATGAAATCAGAATACCGGCTGGTTCTGAACTTACAGTTTCCTATACCGGCTACGAACCAATACAGGTTATAGTTAACAAGGACAAAACATGGAATGTAGCTCTTTCCAGAAAGGTTATCTATCTAAAATATGAAGAAATCCCTGATGCCAACAATATTGCATCATTAAAGGATGCAGAAGGAAAGGTTTATATACCCGATGAACAACTTCCGGCATTTCCCGGGGGACAAATGGGTTTTCAAAAATTCATTGAACAGCATACACCCCGCCCTGATGCATTTGTAAATGGTGATGTTTATGTGAATTTCACAATCAATGAAAACGGATTTCCTGAACAGATATGGGTAAGAAGATCCCTTGATCCCGTGCTTGATTCATTGGCCATCCGGGTAATCTCAGAATCGCCTCAGTGGAAACCGGGCATGCAGAACGGCAAACCGGTAAAAGTGGAATGTACCATTCCGGTCAGTTTTGTGAACGAAGAACTATAC
>JAAYUG010000018.1 GCA_012517825.1 Bacteroidales bacterium
GGGCCATATCAGTCCGCCATCCGATACGGTAACTGTTGAAGTGTATCCAAGACCGACGGTAACGCTGGCCGGGAAACAGGATGTTACCTGCTTTGGAGGGAATGACGGACAAATTTCGGTTGATGTAACCGGAGGCACAGCACCCTTTACTTATCAGTGGACAGGAGGTCTTAGCGGACCGGCTCCGGCAAACTGCACAGCAGGCACATACCAGCTGGTGATGACCGATGCCCGGCAGTGTTCTGACCAGTTAACCGTCGAACTCACACAACCCCCGGCTATCCAGGCCGAAGCAACTTTTACCAAACCTTATTGCTCCGATATTGCTAACGGAAGCATCACCCTGACCGCTAACGGAGGTACCGGAGGGCTTTCCGTAAGCTGGAGCAACTCTCTGCAAGGACCAGCCATCGAAAATCTGCCTCCGGGAACCTACCAATATACCGTTACCGACAGCAAAGGATGTACGCTGAACGGTTCTGTTACCCTCCCACCGGAGCACGATCAATGTGTCATCATTCCCACCATCATTACCCCCAACAATGACACGTACAACGACACATGGATCATTCCGGGAATTGAAATGTACCCCGACGTTTCGGTAGAAGTATTCGACCGCTGGGGAAAACGGGTATTTTTCTCGAAAGGATACGCAGTACCCTGGGATGGCACCTTTAAAGGAAATGCTCTTCCTATGGATTCGTATCATTATGTGATCCGGCTAAGACCAGAAAATGAACCAATCAAAGGCACTATAACAATAGTACGATGAAATCCATGAAAAACTATGGCATCCTCGCCGGAATACTGCCGGTGATAGCCCTGTGTACCCTGCAAATGGCACATGGCCAGCAGCAGCCTGTTTTCAGCCAGTATCCGTTGAACAAGTTTCTCTATAATCCTGCGCTGGCAGGTGTTGACGGAATTACCACCATCGGACTCACTGCCCGCCAGCAATGGTCAGGCTTGCCCGACCCTCCCAGCACGTTTGCCTTTACCGCTCAGACCCGCGTGCTGGAAGACAGCTACATCATGCGGTTGCTCACTGCCAGAAAGAATCCCGAAAAAGCTTCCCGCAGGGGAAGAATCGGCCTGGGAGTAAATGTATACAGCGACCACAATGGAGCCATCAGCCGCTCAGGGTTCCAGCTTACCTATGCCTACCACATCAACTGGAACGACAAGGCACAGCTCTCTTTTGGCCTGTCAGCGGCCGGATTTCAGTTCAAACTCAACGACAAGGATGCCGTCATCCTCGATTCCGATGATCCCCTTCTGCTCAATAACCGCCACAGCTTCTTTGTGCCTGATTTCAATTTCGGCACCTATCTGCTTACCGACCAGTTCTACGCAGGAATAGGAATATCAGACCTGCTGGGATCTTACCTGAAACTGGGGAGGTATAAATTCGAAAACTACCGCACGCTCAGACACTATTATATCATGAGCGGATACAGGTTTTATGCCGGTGACAATTTCCGCATCGAACCTTCGTTCCTTCTGCGCACAACAAGGGAAGAAATTCAGTGCGACTTCAACCTCACGGGCACCTACCTGAAAACATATTGGCTGGGGTTATCGTACCGTACAGGAAATACATATGTCTTTATGGGAGGGCTGAATATCCAGAATTTCTTTCTGGGGTATGCCTATGACGCCGGAGGAGGGTATATCAAGCGGTATACCACCGGTTCGCATGAACTCATGTTTGGCATGCGGTTCGGGGAATCCAGCATACGCCGTATGCGCTGGCTGAGAAAAGACGTTAAGTCGTTTGAAGACAGGTAGATTTTTCTTTTCACCCTCTTTTCTGTTGGAGGGTTAGCCCTGAAAGCCCGTGGATGCTATGGTGGAATAATTTCTGCGGGGTTTATAGGCATTCCACCATAGCCCCTTATCCAATTTGTTTAAGGATTAAGAATAGAACGTAAAAAACGTACAATATTTACCGAAATGTTATTTACATTTTGTAAACTGCAAATTGTAAAATACAATCTGAAAAACAGAAATAGAAAAACCTTCAACCCCTTTCTTAGGTCTCCTTTGTGCTTTGATCAGAATGGAACTTGTTTACTTCGATTATTCGCCCGAGGGTAAAAAATAGTATAAAATAAATGACTTGCTGTTCCGGCGGTGGGTTGAATCAAGAGAATAAAACAAAGCATTGCATTGTGCTGGAAAAATTCTAATGCCATGCCATGAAAAAGCATCAACCACAGTGCGCATCAAAAATGCGCAATGTGCCAAGCGGACTGCTTTTGCTCCGTTTCAGCGGAGTTTGCCCTGATGCCGTCAAGAAGCAACTGTCAGTAAAAAATTGCCGGTATTGGCCGGGCTTTGATTCCCGTCGGTTTTTCCAGCCATGCAGCAATCCGGTAGATCTTTTCATTGCTTTCTGCAGCAAATCTGACCAGGCTCCGGTATGGCTGAAAGGCAACATCCAGAAAGCCGATGTTGTAGTTCTCACCGTCGAATCGTCCCGTTATGGGCTGGTCAAGCCATTGAAAATAGTGTATACCGACTACTTCCGGGCGGGCAAAGCCGTGTTCCATATAGTAGCTGTACGCCCGGCCCCGGTCTTCCTGTCCCGCCACACCCACAATACCCGTGGCCGGAAGCCCCCTGTCGGTAGCGCCGAAATGAAATTCACCAATTAAAACCGGTTTTCCGCTCCGCCGGCTTATCTCATCGGTAGGAGGCGGATCAGGATAACGGTACCCGTTGATGGAGAATACATCGAAATACTTCGCCGCACGGTAACACAGGTCGGAACTGATCCATGCATAGCGCAGGCCCAGATTCAGATGATGGGGATCGGCCTTTTTCGTTTCCTCACTTACAATACCAATAAGCCGTTCAACCATTACGCCCGAAAACTCCCATAAATCTTTTTCGGCTTCACCGGAAGGCGCTCTTTTCATAATAACGGTTTTTACCTCATCGAATGACCTGAACTGACTGTTCCACTGCCGGTTCCACTCAGTCAGGGAACCCTGATATTTCTCCCTGAGCCAGTCGGCCAAAGCCATGCGCGAAACCAGCAGGGTATCGCCTGCCAGCATTTCCAGGGCAATGTTGTTATTGCCGAAAGCCCATTCCGGTTCGTTGGCCAGAAAATAACCTATCATCCAGGGATCGTCCCGGTATGGCTGAAGCTGGGAAGCAAACCGGCGGGCTTCGGTAACAAAAAGGGTATCAAACACGTCGGGAAAATCCCGGAACACCTTCCGTGCGGTAGCAGGAAACCCGCTCATCGGAATCACATAGGGAATCCCTGCCGTCCGGGCAAATGCCAGATCACTCCAGTTCCCTATCGTATTGAACCTCCATGTTTTCAGCATGTTCCGCGTAAGTTGCGACCATTTTGCCGGATATTCCTTTCCCCAGCACCGTATAAGGTTTGCTTTCAGAAAGTTGACCATCACCTTGTCGCGGAACATACTGACGGCCTCATCCGCTCCTGAAGAAAGATCCGGCACCCAGCGGAAAAGGTCTTCGTTGCCCGTGTAAACCGTTGCCATCTCCTTATTGACGCAATCCATCCCGATGCTCAGAAAGGCATAACCTTCCGGATCGACAAGCCACCAGCGGGTTCCGTCAAAATGCGTATGGAAAAAACCTGTTCGGTCAAACTTCATCTCCTTCCATCCTCCGTAAATGCTCCAGGAAGAAGGGTAGGCTGAGAGAGAAAATTCCTTTTCGAGGCCGGACAGCTTTTCCTTTGCTTCATCAATGCCGGACAATTTTTCCGGCCACAGTTTTTCATTCCATTGCCCCAGGGAATCCACATAATAATATCCGGGGCCGGGAAGAGGTTCCGGGAGTTGTCCGGTGAGATAACACCGGCCAAGCATTACCACCGGAGCAAAATCATTGGAGCTGAACGGTTCAAGGGAAAGGGTAATCTTCTCCACTTCATCAGCACCTATCCTGTGTCCGCTTACGGTTCCTTTTAGCTGTCGCGGAAAACGCGGCAGAAAAACATGCTGGGCATCCAGATACGATAAAGGGAAAATAAGGTTTGTTTCCAGCTTGGGATTGATGCCGATTCTGGCCGTAAGGCGCGGAACATCAGGATCGCCTTTTGCATAAAACCGGAGATGAAAAATGACGCTGTACAGGTTTTCATGCCGCACCTGCAGTACCAGATACTGATACCGGGCTAAAGGCATATCGTTCCCGCCGGAAAAAAGCGGGAGCTCATTATTTGCATCAACAGGTTCCAGCAGCAATTCCGCATTTCCGGATCCGGCAGAACGAAAGGGCAATATTCTCAATCCTGCCGCCTGCACGGTATCAGGCTGAAGAACATAAACTGTCTGTGCCCGCAGACCTGCGACCGGCATCAGCAAAATACCGAGAAGAATTTTCCTCAGCATTGGCCAGAAGTTATTCTTCCGTAATAAGAACATCCCATGGAGCCAGGGTTACTGTCTGCCCGCGCAGGTAGTTCGTGCCGGTCAGCAGATCGTTTCCTTTGGCAAAGGGATACGCAAACTGATGCGGTTCCGAAGAATAATTGAAGAAATAATGCACCTGCCTGCCCAGATCATTTGTTCCCGACTTAACAATGAGCGGGTAATGCAGTTGCATGGCCGGATCGGAAATACCGGCTTTCTCAATTTCACGCCTGAAAAGGGCTTCATACAGAGGTATTGTCAGGTTGGTTCCCACATAGGTAACCGTCCCCTTGCCAAAACGGTTGGTTGTTATGGCCGGATACTTCCCGAAGAAGGGATGATCATACCGGGCAACCACTTCGGCTGTTTCGGGAATCAGAAATTCACACCAGTCGGTGGCTTTATTGTCTTCTTCGCTTACACCGAAGGGATTATCTTTCAGCGGCAAAGCGGAAATACTGGAAAACTCCTGATACCTGAATCCGCAAGCTTCGCGCAGGGGCCCGGGCATCATGACCGGCCTTACGGCATTGTATTCGTTGCAGAAACCGCTCTTAAATCCCAGCACTACATGGCCGCCGTTCTTCACATAGTCAACAATCTTCACCAGCAGGGAATCGGGGGCTACATAAAGCGAAGGAATGATCACAAGGCTGTAGTTGCTGAAAGGGCTTTTCCCGGGAAAAATAAAGTCCACACCGGCATTCATCCTGTAAAGGGCTTTGTGCATGGGAAGCACCAGGCGGTTGTGGTAAATATGGCTCCCGTCGGCAAAGGGCATGAACTGAAGGCCCCAGGCTGCATCATGGCTGTAAAGAATAGCAATTTTATTCTGTTTCTTCAGGTTGACCAGGTGGCTTCCCACCTTCTCCAGTTCGTGGGCCGTCCTGCTCACCTCATTATAGGCCCTGTTCGGCTCCAGATCGTGCGAAAGAACCCCTTTCCAGTAAGTTTCCTGCCCGTAATGGAGGGAATGCCAGTGCCAGTATTCTACCATGTTGGCCCCTGAGCCGAGGTGGGCATATACGTTCATCCTGAGTTGGCCATCGTAGGGAGGTTTCTGGTACTTCGAATCCCAGCCGATGGTCTGGGCATTGGTTTCCGTAATCAGATAGTTAGATTGCTTCACACTGCGGAAATAGTCTCCGGCAAAAGCAATTTCCTCTCCGGTAAGTTCATCCTGCGAGCCATGATATACATTGATCGACATCACATCGAGATGCCGGCCCGAAGCGATCTGGTCGAGGTCGAATACTGCCGGCATGAAGCAGTGGGTGATAAACTGGTCGGGGCGTTTATATTCCCGTACGATATCGGCCTGCCAGGTAAGATAATCGGCAATCACTTTTCTTTTGTACCTTTCCCATTCGAGCTTATAGGAAGGACTTGTGGCCCCGTCGCGCACCGGAAATTCATCCCATCCGTTGAGGGTCATTCCCCAGTACTGCAGGCCCCAGAGCTTGTTAACCGCCTCAATGCTCTTATAACTGTCTTTCATATAATCAACAAACCCCAAAAAGAAATCGCGGTTGTTGGCGCCGTAGGTAGTGGTTTCGTTATCAACCTGGTAACCGATAATGGCCGGATGGTTTGCATAATGCTCCATCATCTTCCGGATGATGCGCTCGGCATAAAAACGGTAGGCCGGACTGGTTATGTCCATGTTCTGCCTGATTCCGTAATACGCCCTGCTCCCACCCTGGTACTCGGCAAGTACCTCCGGATGCTTGTGGGCAAGCCAGGCCGGAATGGAATAGGTGGGCGTCCCCAGAATGACCTTGATGCCCGCCTTATGCAGCCTGTCAATGATCCGGTCCATCCAGGCAAACTGAAATTCCCCTTCCCGGGGCTCGAACAGGCTCCAGGTCGATTCTCCAAGCCTGACAACCGAAATGCCTGCCTGCTTCATCAGTTCCACATCCCTGTCAAGCCTGTCGTAAGGCATATATTCCTCATAAAATGCCGCTCCGTATAAAACATTCTTCATGGCCGGCATCTGGGCTGACAGAACCATGGGTAAGGTTGCCAGCAAAAAAAACAGGAATTTTTTCATCATAGCACGTATTGTTTTAAACTATCGGGTTGGTTAATTGTCTCTTCATTCCTTTGTTGTTGCACGCCCGTCTCTGCCACCGGCCGCTCTTCAGGAGATGCTGAAAACCCGGGTTTTGCAACATTTCCAGTATAGGTGCAATTTATAAATCTTTTCTGATGTGCGGTTTTTTTTCTATTTTGGCGTTGCAAAAAATTGCTTCTTTCTTGAAAATCAAACTATTTAAACATACTTTCTTTCTGCTTGTTTTGCTGTTTCTGCTGCCGGTTTTATTTCCGGAAGCTCCGGTGGCACGTGCCCAGGACAAACCCGCCAATATCCGGGTAGAAACAACGGCAGGAAACAGCATAGAAATCACCCTTCCTCTGCCGGCTCAGAAAAACCTTCGTCTGCTGGTTACCGACGTCCTCGGACGCAACATAAAAGACAGCACAATAGCCCGTCTGACTGAACCTGGCCGCATTGCCTTCAGCCTGGCAGGATACCGGCAAGGACTGTATTTTATACGAATCTACTACCAGCAGCATGTGTGGTACAACCGTTTTCTGTATGAACCTGTAATCTCTAAACAAGACTAAACGTACTTCAACATGACATCGAAAGAACTGATACAGCAGGCCCTTCTTCACAGGGAAACAAACCAGATTCCGGTTGATTTCGGAGCAACATCCGTAACCGGAATCCATGTGAAAGTGGTGGAACAACTGAGAACATACTTCGGCCTTGAAAAAAAGCCGGTTAAGGTCTCCGAGCCATATCAGATGCTGGGCGAATTTGATGAAGAGCTGGCCCGGATAATGGGCATTGATACTGTTGGACTGACTCCGCGAAATAACATGTTTGGCTTTCCGAACGAAAACTGGAAGGAGTTTCTTACCCCCTGGGGACAGATTGTGCTGGTGCCTGAAAAGTTCATTACCACAAGCGATCAGGATGGGGCCCTGTTGATGTATCCCGAAGGCGACAGGAATGCTCCCCCCAGTGCCCGGATGCCGCGCGACAGCTTTTTCTTCGACACCATTGTAAGGCAGGAGCCGTTCCGCGAAGAAGAGCTTACTCCCGAAGCCAACCTGGAAGAATTCGGATTCATTACCAATGAGGAGCTGAACTACTGGAAAAAACAGATAGAAAAAATTGCCGGTACTGACAAGGCCGTGGTAGCCAATTTCGGAGGAACTGCCCTGGGCGACATTGCCCTGGTGCCTGCGCCTTTTATGAAGTATCCGAAAGGCATACGCGATATAACGGAATGGTACATGTCGACCATCATGCGCCAGGATCTTGTAAGGGCCATTTTTGACCGGCAAACGGAGATTGCGGTCGAGAACCTGAAAAGAATTCATGCCATTGCCGGCAATGCCATCGATGTGGTCTTTCTCTGCGGCACTGATTTCGGCACCCAGGATTCGCAGTTCTGTGATGTTGACACCTTCCGCTCGTTATGGCTTCCGTATTACAAACGGATGAACGACTGGATCCATCAGAACACCAGATGGAAGACCTTCAAACACTCGTGCGGTTCCGTGCGGCCGTTGATCAGAAGCTTCATCGATGCCGGTTTTGATATTCTTAATCCGGTGCAGATCAATGCCGCCGGAATGGA
>JAAYUG010000019.1 GCA_012517825.1 Bacteroidales bacterium
AAGCCAGGTCTGCTTCGCATCCCTTTGTCTTTTTTCTTTCTTCGATCTGCTCAGATGGGATCTGGCAGCTCTCAGAAAGAAAAAAGCCAGAGACTTTCGTCACTGGCTTTACCGGTTGTAGCGGGGGTTGGATTCGAACCAACGGCCTTTGGGTTATGAGCCCAACGAGCTACCACTGCTCCACCCCGCAGTATTAAGCTTAAACAGATTTTTCCATTTCTTTTAAGCAGGTGCAAATGTAAAAGATTTTATTCAATTCTGCAAACATACTTTTCGGGTTCATTGCAATGATATTGAGCTTGTGGAAATTGATATTGAGCTTGTCGAAATAAGGTTGCTGAGCAAGCCGAAGCAAGGTTGCTGAGCTAGTCGAAGCAGGGTTATTGAGCTTGTCGAAATAGGGTTATTGAGCTTGTCGAAATAATATCGTAATTTTGATGCCCTAAAAAAGAGCTCTATGCCTCGTATCTTTGAAGCAACTGATATACCTGCCGATGAAAAGGAAGTGCGCAGGGATTATTTTGACCGGCATTCTCCCAGAATAATCTGTGAAAGTACGGCGAAAAGGGGGGAGAAGTTCCGGGTAAAAGTGGTGATTGGGGATGAGTACCAGCACCCGGATGAAGGGGATCATTATATCAGCTTTATTCAGCTTTGGAACAGGGAGACCTTTCTGGCCCAGGTCCATTTTACCCCAGGTATGCTGGGAGGGAAACCAGGTCAGGTTGAGGTCGATTTTTATCTTGTTCCCTCTGTAAGTATGAATCTGACTGCCCTGGCCAATTGTACAAAACATGGTTTGTGGCAAAGCAAACAGGTTGATGTGAAGGTCACAGACGGACAGGAATAATTTAACTGACACAGTTCGTATGGCAAAGGAAAAACGCAATGGTTTTCTGACAAAGCTCAGAAACAAGTACAGGCTCATTATTTACAACGACGACACCTTCAGTGAAGTATGGTTTATAAAGCTTACTCCGCTGAACCTGCTTGCGATTTTGGGTACTTCGTTTGTAGCAATGATTGTGCTTTTTTATGTACTCATTGCTTACACTTCGGTAAGAGAGCTGATTCCGGGTTACCCTACGGAAGAGATGCGGCTCAGGGCGTTAAAGGCGGCCGAACAGCTTGATTCCCTTTCATACCAGATAGCCCTGCGTGATCAGAAATTGCAGATTATTAGTGACATCCTGTCAGGGAAACCCCCTTCTTCTTCTGATACATCCCAGCAGGCAGTCGAACCTGTTACTCCTGCTGCCTTTCATCGGTCACCTGAGGATAGTATGCTCCGGCAGTCGGTGGAGGAGGAAGACAAGTTCAGTGTAATTCCGCGTCAGGAAACGTCTTCTCCTGTGGCATATACAAACTTTGCAAGCCAGTTGTTTTTTCCCCCTGTCCGGGGTATTGTAACCAATTCATTTGATCCGCAAACCGGACATTATGGTACCGATATTGTATGCCAGCCCGGCGAAGGCATCAAGTCAGTGATGAGCGGGACGGTACTTCTTTCGGCCTGGACCATCGAAACCGGCTATCTGCTTGTCATTCAGCATCCGAATAATCTTATTTCCGTTTACAAGCACAATGCCGAGCTTCTCAAACAGACCGGCAACATGGTAAAGGCAGGCGAGGTAATCGCTATTGTGGGCAATTCCGGAGAGTATACCTCGGGGCCGCATCTGCATTTTGAACTCTGGCATAACGGCATTCCGGTCAATCCGGAAGATTATATACTGTTCTGATTTCTGTGAAACGCATAGCGATACTTGGTTCGACCGGTTCCATCGGAACGCAGGCTCTGGAAGTGATCAGAGCCAATCCGGAACGTTTCAGGGTGGATGTTCTTTCTACAAACAACCGTACGGATCTTCTCATTCAGCAGGCTGTTGAATTCCTGCCCGAAGTGGTGGTGGTTGGCAATCAGGAAAAATACCCTCAGGTAAGGGATGCTTTGAAAGGTTACCGGATCAGAGTGCTGTCAGGGCGGGAAGGGCTAAACGAAGCGGTGAAACTGCCCGGAACAGAGGTTGTGCTTTCTGCTCTGGTTGGTTATGCCGGTCTTGAGCCCACGATTGGTGCTATTGAAGCAGGGAAGAACATTGCCCTTGCCAATAAGGAAACAATGGTCATAGCCGGAGAACTGGTCACCCGGCTCGCCCGCAGGAAAAATGTTTCCATTCTGCCGGTTGATTCGGAACATTCGGCCATATTTCAGTGTCTCATCGGAGAAGAAGAAAATAAAGCAGAAAAAATCATTCTGACAGCTTCGGGAGGCCCCTTCCGGAACCTGCCTGCTGACAAACTGCATGAAGTAACGCTGGAAGATGCACTGCGGCATCCCAACTGGTGTATGGGTTCCAAGATTACCATCGATTCTGCCTCGCTGATGAACAAGGGGCTGGAAATTATTGAAGCCCGGTGGCTCTTCGGATTGTCTCCCGATCAGATTGAAGTGGTGATTCACCCGCAAAGCATCATCCACTCCATGGTGCAGTTTCGTGATGGTTCCATTAAAGCCCAGATGGGTTTGCCGGATATGCGCTTGCCCATTTTGTTTGCTCTGGGATATCCTTTGCGCATACCATCCGATTTTCCCAGGCTGGACTTCAGAAAGGCCATGAATCTTCAGTTCGAACCCCCTGATGTGCAGAAATTTCCCTGCTTGCAGATTGCTTTCGATTGCATGAGGGCAGGAGGGAACATGCCCTGCATAATGAATGCAGCCAACGAGGTTGCTGTTGGGGCATTTATTGAAGGGAAAATTGCTTTTACAAAAATTCCTGAGATTATCAGCCGTACATTGGAAAAATCTGAATATATTGCTGTTCCTGATCTTAACGATTATCATCGTTCCGACAGGCTGGCACGGGAAATTGCACGAATATTAATTTAAACATTGTTACATGGAAATTCTGATAAGGATTATTCAATTTCTGCTTTCCATTTCGATTCTTGTTATTTTGCATGAAACAGGGCATTTTGTTTTTGCCAGATTATTCAAGACCAGGGTTGAAAAATTCTACTTGTTTTTTAATCCGTGGTTTAGCCTGTTCAAGGTGAAAAGGGGAGAGACGGAGTACGGGATTGGCTGGTTACCGCTGGGTGGTTATGTTAAAATAGCGGGAATGATTGATGAATCGCTTGACAAAGAGCAGCTCAAACAACCTCCGCAGCCCTGGGAATTTCGTTCCAAACCTGCCTGGCAACGATTGTTCATTATGCTGGGAGGGGTGCTGGTGAATTTTCTGCTGGCGTTTATTATCTACATAAGTGTTTTGTTCGTATGGGGCGAAGATTACCTGCCGGCCCAAAATGCACGGTATGGCATTATGGCCGATTCGCTGGCCTTGCAGATTGGCCTGCAGAACGGCGATCATATTGTTGCCATCGACAATAAACCGGTTGAGGACTTTCACGACATTATCAAGATGATTGCCCTGGAGGATGCCAGAACGATTCAGGTTAGGCGCGACAGCCAGATGCTGACGATTTCCGTTCCGGATACCCTGGTGTCAGTTCTCCTGAAGAAGCCGCGTTTTGTGGATGTTCGCATACCTTTTGTAGTGGGCGATTTTACCAAAAACTCAATTGCCCGTGAGGCTGGATTTCAGAAAGAGGACAGTCTGGTGGCCATTAATGGAGAGCCCTATGTCTTTTTTGACGAATTCCGGTCGGCATTTTCCAGGCATAAAGGCGACAGTGTTACGGTCACTGTTATCCGCAAAGGGAATCCTGTTGATATACGTCTCAGGGTGCCTGAAACCGGCCTGCTGGGTATTTATCCCGTCGGAGATCTCAGCCGCTTTTTCCAGATCAAACATCTGCGGTACGGATTTTTTGCCGCTATTCCGGCCGGTATACAAAAGGGGTATCAGACCAGTATTGATTACATCCGTCAGTTTAAATTGATTTTTTCACGCAAAACCAAAGGGTACGAATCGTTAGGCGGATTCATAACCATCGGGAGCATCTTTCCCGGCCAGTGGGACTGGCAGGCATTCTGGTCGATGACGGCCTTCCTATCCATCATTCTGGCTATCATGAACATTCTTCCCATTCCGGCACTTGACGGAGGGCATGTTTTGTTCCTCCTTTATGAAATCGTGACGGGGAGGAAGCCGGGGGACAAATTCCTCGAGTATGCCCAGATTGTTGGGATGAGCCTTCTTCTGGCACTTATTCTCTATGCCAACCTCAATGATATTATCAAGCTTTTCCGGTAAAAGAAATGATTTCAGGAATTTACACCGGCATGAGCCATCATTAATCATTAAAAATCGAAATATATTTTGTATCTTTGTACGATGTTTTAAAAATGAAGATTATGAATCCTTTTATTTTGCTGGGCGTGATTGGGCCAGGACAGGTGATTCTCATTGTTGCCATCATCCTGCTTCTCTTTGGAGGTCGCAAAATTCCTGAGCTCATGAAGGGTTTAGGCGAAGGAATCAGGGAATTTAAAAAAGCCTCGAGACTGGAGGAAGAAAGTTCTGATTCTGAAAAGAAACCCATAGAAAAGTCCTGATACGCTCATATAAAGATGCATTACCCTGCCAACGCTTTTATTCAGGCATTGGGGGGTTTTTTATTTTCTGTCAGCTACCCAAAAAGTACCTCAAGTATAAGAAAATCTAACGGTTGCCTGTAAACGCCAACCGTAAGATTTTCTGTTAGGGAATTTTACCGTAAACCGCGCACAGGTCGCTATGCGTAATATTCTGCCTGTATTCGGAACTCGGAAAACGCAAACAAAAGCTTACTACCATTTCCCAGAAGAAAATTTTCTTATGAACAGGAACCTCATGTGCGCTGACATGGCAAAATAAGTAGCCCGGGCTGTTGTGAATGCCGGAATGCATAGAAAATTTTTCAGAACCGAATTGCATAAAAAAAACAAGAGCCCTGAAAGGGCGGCATTATTGTAGTAGAATAAAGTCACAGAATAATTTCCGGAGCCCCGAAGGGGCGATATTATAAGCTATTCGACAGAGTTTCCTCCGAACAAAATTGATTTTTAAGGGCCGGATAGCCTGCCCCGCCAAAGCGGGGGAACCCCCATGGTTTGAATTTTGTTCATAGGTTTTTGTGTCTGTAATTCATGGGTGTTTCGTCAATATGTTGTACTTTTATCGAAGATTTAAATCATGCGTCATGAAGCGAACTTTATTGATTTTGAGCCAGATTCCGGTTTTTCTGCTTCTGTTAGCCGGCTGTAAGGAAAACCAGCGTCCAATGTTGCCTCCCGTTGCGGGGACTGCCTATGATGTTCTTGTAGTAATGCCCAAATATCAGTGGGAGGGAGTTCTTGGAGATACCATGCGTTCCCTTCTGGCTTATCCCATTCCGTATTTTCCTCAAAGAGAGCCTATTCTGACGCTCCGGCATGTTCAGCCTGACGGATTCAAAGGGATCTTTCAAACCTACCGCAATGTGCTAATTATCAGTATTGGAAACCAGTACGATAAAGCCAGGCTGTTACTAAGCCGGGATGTGTCGGCCAAAACCCAGATTATATACGAACTGCAGGGGCCCAATCAGGCAGCTGTCATTGATCTGCTCGTTCAGAACAGTCAGCAGATTGTGGGTACAATCCTCAATACCGAACGACTGCGCACTGTCGAGCTGAACAAGAAATACTATGACAAAAACATTCATGATAAGTTGCTGAAAAATCATTCCCTTTCTTTGTCTATACCCCAGGGCTTTGCCATACAGGTTGATACAGGCAATTTTGTATGGATTGAGCAGATGAGGGGAGACAATATTCTTGGTTTACTCATCTGGACCTATCCATATAAGGATACCCTTCAGCTCACAAAACAGGCTTTACTGGCCAAACGAAATGAAATTCTCCGACGGAATGTGCCGGGCAAAGATCCCGGTTCCTATATGACTACAGAAAAGATTTTTGAACCTCTGTTTGATGTGAACAGGCTCGGAAATCAAATATTTTACCAGCTCTCAGGGCTGTGGACAGTCGAAAAAGGATTTATGGGAGGCCCCTTTATTAATGTCACCACCATTGATCATGTCAGGAAGCGTATTGTGACAGTGGACGGATTTGTATTTGCTCCCAACCAGCAGAAAAGAAACTGGCTTTTCCAGCTCGAAGCCATTGCGTATACCATTAGTTTTCCTGAATAGTTCAAACAGCCTTTTCAATTGTTTCGTATTTCTGATTTCTGTATCTTGGTACAAAGCCAGCGGAAATGATAAGTTTTTTGAGGTCTTCCGGAGAGAGCCGATAATTTGCTCCCGCTGAAGAAACGACATTTTCTTCTATCATTACCGAACCCAGGTCATCGGCTCCCGCATACAGGCATATCTGGGCAGTATCTGGTCCTACCGTCAGCCAGCTGGCCTGAATATGGCGGATATTCGGAAGCATCAGCCTGCTGATGGCCAGCATTTTTATGTATTCTGATGCAGTAACATTGCAAGTGATTCCCATTTTTTCTTTGAGACAGGTTCCTTCGTCCTGGAAAGTCCATGGGACAAAGGTTATAAAACCCCAGGCGTGGTTTGGTTTGGCGGCCTGAACTTCGCGGAGTCTCACCAGGTGTTCCATGCGTTCTCTGAGCGTTTCGGCATGACCAAACATCATGGTAGCCGAAGTGGGCAGGTTGAGCCGGTGTGCTTCGATCATTACGTCGAGCCATTCCTGCGTTGAGCATTTGCCGGGGGATACCAGTTTCCGCACGCGGTCGGAAAGAATTTCCGCACCGGCACCGGGAAGGCTGTCGAGTCCAGCCCTGACAAGTTCTTCGAGCACTTCGCGGTAACTCAGGCCCTCCATTCGGGAGAGATGCACAATTTCAGGAGGGCCCAGAGCATGAAGTTTCAATTCCGGCCATTTGTCCTTTAGCCGTTTGAACAAAGTGGTATAGAAATCGAGACCCAGTTCGGGATGCATGCCTCCCTGAAGAAGGATCTGCCTACCACCCATAGCAAAAAGTTCCGCTATTTTTGCATCGTATTCTTCCGGTGTAGTAATATACGTGCCGGGATCGCCCGGTTTTCTGCTGAAATTACAGAACCGGCATCCTGAAATACAAACATTGGTGATATTGATATTCCTGTCAATGATCCAGCCCACTTCGTTTCCGGGGACCAGTTTCTGCCGTATGCTGTGCGCCGCCGCCATAAGCCGATCAAGAGGCTCTTCGTTGAACAGAACTTCCCCTTCTTCGGCGCTTAAAAATTCTCCCGCAAGAGCTTTCCTGAGCAAATGATGTTCATTGTGTTCCATGGCCCAAAAATAATTTCTTTTTCAGAGTACCTTCACATTTTCCCGATGCCTGCCTTGCGGTTTTCCAGGATCAAGCCTCCATCCCGATCAATCCAGTATTTCCGGTTTTCAGGATTGCCCTCGGATGAAGGAGATTGATTGCATTGGTGGGCAGATAAAAGTTTGTGATCAGAAATCCCATCTTCGAACAGATGAAGAAAAAGAATTATTTTCCGATGATTCCGTTCGACCAGAAAAAAAGAAGAATCAGCACTGAGAGAAGAACCACCGTACGGAGAATCATTGATCCTTCTGTAACTTTTGTATCGGGACGGCTGGTTATATAATGAACCTGAAAAGGAAGGGCAAGAAAGAGAGCAGAGCCTCCGGTAAGGAGCATGGGTATATCACCTGGCCACCGGAACAGCAGAAAAATAATACCGGCAACAACAACCGACGATGAAAGCATGGTAAGTTTAGCAATAAAATGTTCCCAGGCCGTAGCTTTTTTATCGTCAGGAGTTACATATGCTTTGAAAAGGTATAAAACAATCAGCGTACTCAGCGCGAAAGTGATGACATAACTTCCGTAGTTGCTGTCAAGTGTATTAATCAGCAGGCCCAGCAGGGCAAGGGTAACGATATACGACTCATACCGCAGGAGGGCAGCAACCTGTTTTGCTGCTTCGTGCCTGAAATACTTTTTCATCGTCAGGGCAATAATTCATTTACAAATATAGGTTCTATAAAGGTAAGTAGCAAGGAAAGGAATGCTTTAACTCCTTTGGGCCGTTTCCACTTCGTTCCAGCGGGATTTGCCCGGATGCTTTCGCGCAAGGCCAGCGCACTGCGCATCAGTTCGCTTACACTCCTGATGCGCAATCCGGGCTTAACCCACATTGCGCAGAAAAAGTGCGCAATGTTCCCTACGGGCCGCTTCCACTTCGTTACAGCGGGGTTAACCAGGATGCCTGCGCACAAGGCCA
>JAAYUG010000020.1 GCA_012517825.1 Bacteroidales bacterium
GAAAGGCGCGGTTCATTGCGCAACCAGTATACTGCCTTTCGCATTTTGTAATTCAGAATGAAGGAATTGGGCGTCATACCGGTTATTTCTTTCACAAGGGCATACAATTTGCTCCTGCCCATGCCCAATTCCCGGGCCAGATCATTGATGTTAAAATCGGATGCATCCAGTTTGTTCTCGATCAGCGATTCCATTCTGGATAATAGTTCCTTATCGGTTTCCGACATTCCGGTAAACGGGACTTCATCAGAAAGCGTTCTGGAGAATTTCTCCCTGAGCATTTTCCGGCCTTTAACCAGATTGTTGCAACGAATGATCAGGCTTCTCGGATCAAATGGCTTGGTGATATAATCATCGGCTCCGAGCTGGTATCCGCTGGCAATCTGTTCTGAGTCAACCTGCGCTGTTAACAACACAACAGGAATGTGCGATAGTTCATAATTGAATTTTACCCGCCGGCATAATTCCCTGCCTGACACTCTGGGCATCATAATATCAGTAAGGATTATGTCTGGCCTGTACTCCAGAATTTTTTCATAGGCTTCCTCTCCGTCACCTGCTGTTTCAACTGTATAAAACGGACGAAAAAGTTCCTTCAAAGCAACCAGAAGATCTTCATCATCTTCGGCAATTAAAATGACCGGTTTTTTATTCGGTTCGGTCTGCGGTATGATTTCTCCGGCCAATTCTTCCGATGTCATCTTAAAGCTGGCTACCCGTTGCAGGTTATCATACGACTGAGAATACTTCTGTTCCGGGGCAAAATGCTCATCACCCAAACGCAATTCTACCTTAAAAACACTGCCCTGTCCCTCCGTACTTTCCACAGTAATTTTCCCACCATGCAGTTCAACAATGCTCTTTGTCAGGGCCAGGCCAATGCCTGAACTCATAACAAAGGTAGGATCGGAGGCAATGTTTTCTGCCTGATAAAAACGATCAAAAATACGATTGAGATCATTGACGGGAATACCAACTCCTGTATCAGCAACTTTCACTATTACTGAAGAAGAGCGGCGCACTACTGACAGAGTAATAGAATCGCCTTTACGGGTAAACTTAAAGGCATTGGAAAGAAGGTTATAAAAGACTTTCTGCATTTGAACCGGATCAAACCATACTTCAATAACGGGGTCAGCATATTCAAAACTGAACTTTATCTGTTGAGAAACTGCATAATCATGAAAAGCCCCAAAGATATCGGCAAGAAATTCAACCAGGTTGTTGTTACTGACTTTTAGCCTGAACTGCCCTTGTTCCTGCTTGCGAAAATCAATCAGTTCATTCACAAGGTTCTTCATTCGCAGGGCATGTTTCTGAATTTTCCTGATCTTATTATGAATGGCAGGAGTTAAGGCTGCATGCTGAAATAAAAGCTCTATCTGAGCCAGAATAAGGGTTACCGGCGTGCGAAATTCATGAGCTATGTTGGTGAAAAACCTCAGTTTCGACTGATTCAATTCTTCAATGCGCTGTTTTTCCTTTCGCTCAAAAGCAAGAGAGGCTTTAAGAATAGCACGCGAGCGGTAAAATAACAGAACAGCAGTGACAATGCCTGAAAGAACAAGAATATATGCTATGTAAGCCAGAGAAGAAGCATACCAGGGAGGACGTATCGTAATTCCCAGCTGTGCCTGGTGGTTCCCACGAAAATTTCCGGTATTGACCTCCCGCACTTTCAGAGTATAGTTCCCAGGAGGAATATTTGTATAGGTTACTGAATGATCATTAGCACGAATCCATTCTTTGTCAAACCCCTCAAGAATGTATTCATAATCATTTTGCAGATGCGGAATATAATTTGAAGAGGCAAACTCCACAATCAGGTTTGACTGATTATGCCGAAGTTTTATTGACTGAACAAACGGGATGGCTTCTTTAAGAATATTGCCCGGGCTTCCGGGCACTACCAGCCGGTTGTTGATATAAATTTTCGAAAAATACAGAGTATAATCCGTCACAAAAGGTTCTATCGATTTTTCACTGAACGATACCATTCCATCAATTCCCGCCACAAAAATTTGCCTGTCGGATGTAACAAACAAACCATTCTCCTCGAGAAATCCTGACAATGGAAATCCTTTTCTTGCGAGTAAATGTTGTGCCTCGTTTCGGTCAACATCAAAAAGAGTTATTCCTTTATTTGTGGTGATGATCAGCCGGCCTGAAGGAGTTTCAGCCAGGTTATAGCAAAAGTTGCTCAGCAAATGGTTTTTCTCTTCATCAAAATGAAGAAATGTGCCCGTTTTCTCGATATACTGGATCAATCCACTCCCTTCGGTAGTCATAAAAATCCTGCCTCTGCTGTCTTCCATCATCCGGGTAATCCTGTAACGAGAATACGGCAAGGTATCGTCGGGGGTATATGCATATTTTTCAAGAAGGTTCTTATGAAAATCGTATCGGTAAAGCGTATTGGCCAGTTGCGATAACCACATTCTTCCTTTTGAATCAATGAGAATGCAGTTAAAAATCATGCCAAAGGGATTTTCTCCTGTTGCAAGAGGGGGTTCGAAACGGCTAACTTTTTCTGAATCCGGGTCAAAAACCACCAAACCACCCTGCGTTGCCAGGTATAGCTTGCCCTCATACAAAGCCATACCCCCTATAACGTCGTTAGGAAGAGTGTTTGGCTGGCCGGGTATATGACGATATGTTGTAAATACAAGGGTAGCAGGATTAAGTACCGACAATCCTCCGGTATGTGTTCCAATATATAGTTTCTTCCGTTTCTGATCAAAGACAATCGATTTCAGGTTGTTATGCGCCAAACTTCCTGGTTTTTCGCCGGAATAAAATCTCTTTATCTCCCCGGTACGCCGGTTCAGGCAATTGAGTCCTCCTCCCTCGGTACATATCCATAAATTCCCCTTATCATCTTCAGTAATATTACCGATAATCGGATAGCTTAATTGCGACGGGGACTGCCCATAGCTGTAAAACGTAAAAACATCCTTTTCTGGGTTAAAGAAGTTGACACCCCCATAATAGGTACCAACCCACATAGTTCCCTGCCTGTCACGAACAATACAATAAATTGAAGCATGGCTCAGCGTAAACGGAATATTTTCAACCGGCACATAATGATCCGTTTCACCCCGGCCGGGATGATACCGTATAATCCCGTTAAACGTCCCCATCCATATATTCCCCGATTCATCTTCCTCAAAACATCGTACATCATTTCTTAACAGGTCAACGGGAACAGGAACAGCTGTTCCCGTTGAAGAATTAATGAGATAAACTCCATCATTTCTCGTACCTGCCCAAATTCTTCCTTTGCTGTCAGAAAAAACACTTGATACGTAATTTCCTTCCAAAAACACATGCAGAAGTTCTCCTTCCCCGCTGAAATGAAGCAGCCCGTTTTTCCCGGCCAGGAAAAATCCGGTTCCCGGCAAATACATCATTTGCCGCACAGGCAAAAACCGGGAATCAAAAACCGCAATGCTCCTGTTTTTACCTGATGCCGGGTCAAAATGAAATAAGTGATTGTTTACGATATAATACAACTGCCCTGCCTTATAATGCATTACATCAACGTCCTTATCGACCAGTACCGAAAAAATCTGCTTCCTTATATCATATCGAATGATGGTTTTATCGGCAAGAATGAACAGATTCCCTTTACCATCGCCCGAAATCTCCCAGATAACATGATTAACAAGATGTGGGGGCGCCGGAATTATGGGGATGTGCTCAATAGTGTTCCCATCATACCTGTTAATCCCAAGACGGGTACCAAACCAGAGCGTTCCAGTTTCATCCTGATAAACAGAATAAACCGTCATATGAGACAGCCCCTCCCGAATTCCCAAACTCCAGAAATTAATTTTCTGACGGACAGCACTTACAGAAAATGTAACTGTGAGGAAAAAAGCACAAATCAATAGTTTTTTCATAGACATTCCCTGGCTTTCATATTTTCAAAATTACCTATAAAACCCCAATTATACCCTGTTCAGCAGGGAAGGGTGAGAAAAGCCAATGCCTTGTTAGCCTGTTAATTACAAATTATGTCGGGCGAATATCATAGTTTAAAAATGTACGAAAATGGTTACAAAATTGTCCGAAAAGAGATTTGAGTCGACAAGAAGGACAATTGAAACCCCCTTAACGACTTAGAACATCAGAAATTAGTACAATAAAAAGCTAATTTATTTTAACCAAAATGTAACCAAACTATGAAAAAGGGCTTGTTGAAACTAAGTGCTCTGTTGATCACAGGCATGATGTATGTCATGAGTTATGCACAAACTTATGACATTCAGGGGCAGGTAACCGACAAAACAGGAAATCCTTTGCCCGGTGTAAATGTTGTGGTCAAAGGAACCTCGCAAGGGACGATAACCGACACGGAAGGTCATTTCAAAATTGCTAATGTATCACCTTCTACTGTGCTGGTTTTTTCGTTCGTAGGAATGAAAACCACAGAGGTACCTGTTGGCAATCAGACCACAATAAACATTGTCCTCGAAGAGGAATTAATGGGAATGGAAGAAGTGGTTGTCATCGGCTACGGGGTTCAGAAAAAGGTAAATTTAACGGGGTCTGTTTCCTCCGTTAATTTTGGAGACCTGGCCGACCAAAGACCAATGACCAACGTCTCATCTGCCCTTGCAGGGCTAAGTTCAGGTGTGGTTGTATTGCAAAGCAATGGGAATCCGGGAAAAGACGGAGCTACCATTTTAGTACGCGGGCTCGGAACACTGAACAACAACAACCCGCTTGTTATAATCGACGGGATGGAAGGTTCGCTCGATGCTGTCAATCCCAACGATATTGAATCCATTTCCATTTTGAAAGATGCGGCATCTGCAGCAATCTATGGTTCGAGAGCAGCTAACGGCGTAATCCTTGTTACTACCAAAAAGGGAAAGAAAGACCGGATGAACGTAGTTTACAACGGGAATTACTCCTTTTCCTCTCCAACGCACCTCATGGAATTTGTCAATGATTATGCAACCCACATGAAACTCATGAATGAGAGTGCAAGGAATATTGAAAGTGCCGAACCTTTTACCCAGGCTACCATTGATGCATGGCTGAATGCAAAGAAAAACCCGAATGCACTCAATGCCAACGGTGTTCCCAACAGAATCGCCTTCCCCAATACCGACTGGGTGAAAGAAATCTATCAGAAAAATATTGTTCAAGATCATATTCTTTCACTTGATGGGGGAACTGAAAAATCTACGTTTCTGCTGTCATTTGGTTATCTCGACAATCCAGGGCTGGTTGACCGCACAGGAATTAAACGGTACACCCTGCGGGCCAATCTGGAAACCAATGTGAACAACTGGCTCACAATTGGTACCCGCACCTGGGGCTTTACACAGGAAAAAGACCTCGGAAACTATGATACGGCGCTGGAATACCTCTTTCAAACCACCCCGGGACTTGTGCCCGAATACAATGGGAAATACGGCTTCCCTGAAGCTCCGGGCGAAAGTTACTATGCTAACAACATTGCTGCTATCCTGAATAATACCCTTGGGCTTGACCGGTCTTCCTATTTCAATACCACCTTGTTCAGCAAGGTAAAAATTCTGAAAGGGCTTTCCTGGGATTTCAATTTCAATTTTGCACGTCAGTTTGATGAAGGAACAGGTACCACAAACGGAGATGTTTATGAACGAATCAAATTCAGCACCGGCGAAGTAATGGCCCCGAAGTGGGATCCTTCTGAACTCTATACATCGCGCAGAACCTCAAGCAACAGAGGATACACCCTTGAAAACCTTTTACGGTACTCAGCTACTCTGGCCGATGTGCATAATCTGGACGTTTTGCTGGGATATAATGAACAATATTATTATGAATACTATCACACCGGCATGAAGAAGGGGCTGATTGACAAAAATATCAACACCTTCAATTCGGCAACCCAGATGATTGAAATCAGAGGAGATGCCAACGACTGGGCCCTCCGTTCATGGTTCGGACGATTAAATTATGTGTTCGATCAGAAGTATCTGTTTGAAGCCAATTTCCGTTATGATGGATCTTCGCGGTTTGACCCATCCAAACGGTGGGGCTTGTTCCCGTCGTTCTCAGCCGGGTGGAGAATTTCTCAGGAAAGCTTTATGCAAAACATTGATTTTATCAACAAC
>JAAYUG010000021.1 GCA_012517825.1 Bacteroidales bacterium
CAGAAAAAGAGATGTAGACGCTGGTCTTACTGAACTCATTGACTGGTGGGCTCCGGGAAGTGCTTTGAATACCGGTCTGATGCGGTTTGCCGATGTGCTCCTTCTGGCTGCCGAATGCCAGGCTGAAACCAATTCAGGCGATCTCGGACTGGCCTTTGTTAACCAGGTGCGTGAACGGGCTTCTCATTCCGTTGTCAAATTTACTGACGGTACACCAGCCGCCAATTACCAGATAGGACAATATACGAGTTTTCCTGATAAGACGTATGCCCTCAAGGCTATCCGCTATGAAAGGAAACTGGAACTGGCTATGGAAGGTCACCGCTTCTTCGACCTGGTTCGCTGGGGTACAGCACAGGCCGAGTTGAATGCTTACATCAACAAGGAAAAGAATAAGAGACAGCAATTCGTTGGAGCCAGCTTCGACGTTCCCTGCGATCTCTACTTCCCCATACCTACCACGCAGCTTGAACTGGGAGGTGGTGTGATTAAACAGATTAACGAAGGAGCAGGTTGCGCTTACTAATGCCTTCCTGGTATACGATAAAAAAGAGGCTGCTTTCAGGCAGCCTCTTTTGTTTTCATCCCGTTGACCGCGCTTATTTTGCAAACGTCGGTAAAGTGTTTTCCGTGCTTCCGTTATGCGCGTATTCCTCCAGTTCCTTTTCCTGAACATTCAGGGCATAGATTTCATCATGCTGGCTCAGATCAAGACCAAGGCTCTCACTTTGCTTTGATACCCGCACAGGTATAAACAGGTTGGTAAGTTTATACAGCAGATAGGAACCCACAAAAACATACAGGCCTACTATAACAATGGCAAGGAGATGGTAGAGAAACGTGCGGGGATTTCCGAAAATTAATCCTGCTTCTCTGGCAAAGATACCGGTAAAGATCATACCCATTATCCCTCCTACTCCATGGGTGGGGAAAACATCAAGGGCATCATCAACTGAAGTTTTGTTTTTCCAGTGAACGGCAATATTGCTTACTACAGCGGTAGCTGTTCCTATAAAGAGGCTGGCTCCGACGGAAACATAGCCGGCAGCCGGGGTGATGGCTACCAGCCCGACAACAGCTCCGATACAGGCACCCATAGCTGAAGCCTTACGACCGCGCAGTGTGTCAAAAAACATCCAGGCAAGCATGGCGGCAGCCGAAGCGGTATTGGTATTCAGAAACGCTTCAACGGCTACTGAGTTGGCGGCAAGAGCCGAACCGGCATTGAATCCGAACCATCCGAACCACAGCAGGGCTGTGCCCAGCATCACAAAAGGAATATTGGCCGGGCGGTAAGCAACTTTATGTTCGGCCCGCTGGCCAAGAAACAATGCCCCTGCCAGGGCTGCAACTCCTGCGGCCATGTGTACCACTGTTCCTCCTGCAAAATCAAGAACCCCCAGCCGGCGCAAGAATCCATCGGGATGCCAGGTCCAGTGGGCCAGGGGGGCATAGATAATAACCGACCACAAAACCATAAAAAGCAGATAGGCTGAAAACTTAACCCTCTCGGCAAAGGACCCTGTAATCAAAGCCGGTGTGATGATGGCGAATTTCAATTGAAAAAGAGCAAACAATGCAAGGGGTATTGTGGCGGCAAAAGCCGGTTCGGGCTGCCCCCCCACATTCCTGAACATCAGATACGTGAATGGATTTCCGATAACTCCTCCCAGGTCTTTTCCGAACGCAAGACTAAAACCCACCACTACCCAAACAATGCTGATAACCCCCATAGCCACAAAGCTTTGTAGCATAGTGGAAATGACGTTTTTTGTACGTACCATGCCCCCGTAAAAGAACGAAACACCGGGAGTCATTAAAAGTACCAGACCAGTGGCACTGATAATCCAGGCAATATCTCCGGCCGATAAGGCAGAATCCGTCCCCCCTGCTTCACCACGGGGTAAGAATGCTCCGGCTAATGAAACGGCTGCCAGAGCAATTGAAAATACGAGCCATTTTCTTTTTACTTTCATGATTAAAAAAGTTAAATATTAATAAAAACACCCCTATTAAATACAACTACAAAATTAAAAAAATATTAAATATTCAATATAACCCCCATAAAATGAATAGTATTTTTAAAAAAATAATAATTTCAATGGAGTAAATTTTTAGTGAGTTAAGTATGTAAACAAGTTCCTGCAGTTGGATAAATTCCTCAGAAATGCTTGCCGGCCAGGGCAAAACAGGGGAGCAAGGGCAGGCAGAGAAGGAAGTGGGGTTTAAGGGGCAACGCCCCTTGCCTGATCCCATTTTCTAACCCTTAATCCGTTTTCACTCCGCATGCATAATCCTGCAGAATCCCGCAATTGCAGAAGAAAAAACATCAATGTCTTTGCCGTACTGCTTCGTACAGAAGTATTCCTGCGGCAACGGAAACGTTAAGGGAAGCGGTTTTTCCCAGCATGGGAATGCGTACAAGGTGGTCGGCCATGCGCAAAAGATCGTGGCTGATGCCCGTATCTTCCGCGCCAAGAACTATAACCGACGGTAAGGTATAATCAACCGATGTATAAACCTTTTCGGCTTTTTCGGTAGCGGCAATAATCTGAAGACCTGATTCCCGCAGATAAACAAAGGCAGTGTGAAGCGATTTCACCCTGCACACCGGAATATGATGCAAAGCTCCGGCTGAAGTTTTTACTGCATCGGCATTCACACCTGCATGTCCTTTTTCTCCAATAAGAAGGGCATGCGCTCCTGCACATTCGGCTGAACGCGCTATGGCTCCAAAGTTTCTTACATCGGTGATATGATCCAGTGCCAGCACCAATGGTACTTTACCCTGTTCGTAAAGGGAGGGAATAACCTTCTCGAGATCATAATATTCAACTTCCGAAACAAAAGCGATAACTCCCTGATGGTTTTGACGGGTAATGCGGTTCAGTCGGTCGGCCTGGACAAACTGATACGGTATATTATGCTTCCTCAGGGCGATGAGAAGTTCTTCCAGATTCTCGCGCAGGGTATTTTTAACCAGTACCCTGTCAATCTGCCTTCCTGCATCAATGGCTTCGAGCAGGGGTCTTATGCCGTAGATAAAAGGTGTATTGGGCTTCATTGGGTTGTGAAAACTTTTCCCGACCTCCATGAATCAACAGCCTGGCGCCAATGGGGCGAAGGTTCGAGGTTGCGGATAAGAACGAACAGATTTTCGGTAAGCGGACTGGGTTTATAACGAAAGGTAAAAACGACCTTCCTGCCTGCTTCCGTAAAATAGGTCCATTCCTCCTGGTTGTCAGTTTTCAGCATGGTACGGGGAGGGCCGTAAACAACATAAATCATACCCCGGTCGGTTTTCCAGCCTTCCCGGTCGGCTGTGAAATAATAATTGGCAAAGAATACCCTGTTGTAATAGGCCCGTATCAGATCGCGCGCCGTCTGAATATTATCGCCGCAGGTCAGCCAGAAATTATCCACCGCAGCCTTGGGATTCGGATTTTGTTCAATGGCTTTTTGTTCAGGTCCTGAGGTAAGGTAGGCAAGGGGCGGTATCATCTGGGCAGGTGTTTTTATTTCGGGGTAATGTTCACCGGGGCAGAGAAGCGTGAATCCGTCGAAGCTCATGGTGTCGGCGCGGAAATGAAACAGGCCTGTTCGGGTGGTATCGAATACCAGGGTATCAGAGAGGGCAATTTTCCAGACACTGTCAGGCCTGATCAGAAGATTTTTCGGTGTTTCGGAAGAAAATACCGGCAGGGGCAAGGGCTGGCTTTTCCGGTACCACTGGACATATACCGAATCAATACCTCCCGGTCCATAGCGCAGAATAATATTCCGCCCTGCTGCTACATAGGGTTTCAAAACCGGATAATGGGAGGTGGGTGTAAAGGCCATGAAATACTGCCTTCCGTTGCGGTCGGTCTTATCGATCCGAAGAAATGTCTGCATGGACTTGTTGCGCATATTGTCATAAGTAAACAGCCGGAGTGTGTACTGGCGTCCGTACCGGCAGCGAACCGGAAATACCGTGTAGTAGAGTCCGTGCAGTTTGTTTTTTTCCAGCTCGGTTTTGTAGGAACCGCTATCGGCCAGCTTCCGTGAGGTTTCCTTTTCATACAGTTCATAGATCTCATAGTGGAAGCGGAGGGAGGTAAGAAACCTTCCCTCGGGGTTGGCCTGGTTAAACAGCAATTCCGATTGGGGAATGCTGATATACAGGTTCGAAATGGAATCATTCAGATGCAGAATCCCTGCTTCAGGATGAATGGCCGATTCGGCAGGATTGTACAGGAAAGCCAGATTAAGAGCCTCCCGCTTCAGAGGAAGGGGAGATGAAACCGGCGCCTGCCGGCAGGAAAAAAATACAAAGCCTACCATAAACATAACTGCAGGCATCTTTCCTGAACGGAAAATAGATTCAGGGAACAATTTACTGACCTTCATTGGAATTCTTTATCTGTTCCGCTTCGGTGTGCAGACTGGTCCACCGTTCCATTTCTTCCTGCAGCTGCACGTTCAGCTTTTCAAAGGTAGTATATAAATCGGTATTTTCAGTGCTATGGCTGTGGGGAATATTCTCTGATAATTCTTTTGTTATGTCGTTGATCTGTTTTTCGAGTACAGAAATGCGTTCTTCGGATTCCTGTATCAGGGTGTTAATTTTGCGAAGCTTTCGTTCCGTTTCCTTTTTCTGCCGGTATGCTTCTCTGGATTGTTCTTTTTCCTGATCTTCTTCCTTCAGTTTTTTTACGGATTCCTTTTTCTGATTGAGTTCGTTGAGCGAGGCAAGTTTCCTCCGGGCGAGGAAATCGGAAATGTCGCCCTGGTACTGGTGGATTGAATGATTGCGGAACTCAAAAATTGCGGTAGTAAGTCCATGCAGGAAGTCCCGGTCGTGTGATACAACAATCAGCGTTCCTTCGAATGCCAGCAGAGCCTGCTTGAGAATGTCTTTCGAACGCATGTCAAGATGGTTGGTGGGCTCGTCGAGAACCAGCAGGTTGTGAGGTTCCAGAAGGAGTCTTACCAGGGCAAGCCGTGACTTTTCGCCACCTGACAGGACCTTGACTTTTTTATCAACGGCATCTCCGCGGAAAAGGAAAGCTCCCAGAAGATCACGAAGGCGGGTGCGGATTTCTCCCTTTGCTATCTGGTCGACGGTTTCCCAGACGGTTTTTTCGGGCTGAAGCAGTTCATCTGTATTCTGGGCAAAATATCCAATGCTCACATTGCGGCCAATTTTCAGCAGGCCGGAATAATCTGTTTCTCCCACAATGATTTTGCTGAGGGTAGTTTTTCCTTCTCCGTTTCGGCCGATGAATGCGACTTTCTGGCCCCGTTCGATGACAAAATTCAACCGGTTGATAATGAGGGTGTCGCCGTAATATTTGGTTAGATCAACAGCTTCCAGGACAATGGTTCCGGAACGGACAGCCGAGGGGAAACGAATGTCGGGGTAGTCATCATCTTCTTCCTCGGGTTCAATTCGCCCGAGCTTTTCGAGCATTTTTATGCGCGACTGCACCTGAACAGCTTTTGTGGCTTTGTAGCGGAAGCGTTCAATAAAACGTTCCGTGTCTTCGATCATTTTCTGCTGGCTGGCTGCGGCGGCATTCTGCTGTTCCCTGCGTTCCCTGCTCAGAACAACAAATTCGGAATAGGGTACGGCATAGTCGTATATTTTCCCCTTTACGATTTCAATGGTTCGCCGGGTCACATTATCAAGAAAAGTACGGTCATGGGAGATGATTACCGCTGCTCCCCTGAAGCCGGCAAGGAATTCCTCAAGCCATTGGATGGACTCAATATCAAGATGATTGGTCGGTTCATCAAGGAGAAGGAGGTCAGGATCGGAAAGCAGGATTTTGGCGAGTTCAATCCGCATGCGCCATCCGCCGCTGAACCAGGATGCAGGGCGGTCGAGATCTTCTCGTTGGAACCCAAGTCCTGTGAGTACTGTTTCTATGCGGCCCTCCATCGTTTCGCTGCCCAGGATGGCCAGCCGCTCATGAAGAAAGACCGATTTGTTCAGTAAGTTGTGGTAAGCATCAGAGGTATAGTCTTTCCTCAGCGATATTTCCCGGTTCACCTCCTCCAGTTCCTGTCTTACAGCAAGCACTTCGCTGAAAGCCAGCTTCACTTCCTCCCGCACCGTCCGCACATCATTGTGCGTCATTTCCTGGGGAAGATAACCGATGCGCAGTCCGGAGGGCTTTTCAATTTTTCCTGCCGAGGGTTGTTCCAGTCCGCAGATAATCCGGAGAAGGGTTGTCTTTCCGGCTCCGTTTTTCCCGGTCAGGCCAATGCGGTCCTGGGGCCTGATCAGGAAAGAAACCTCCTTCAGCAGTTCAAAACTGCCAAAATGAACGGATATATTCTGTACCGAAACCAAGGAGTGTTGCTAAAAAGTGCAAAGATAAAGAGATTTTATCGTTACTATTTAAAATGATAAATCCCTTCCGGTGGATTTTTATCTGATGGGAGGAACTGCTCTAAGAAGAGCCTATCTGCCTCACCGGTATTCTGATGATCTTGATTTTTTTGTGAACAGGTCTATTGTTTTATTATTTACCAAAGGTCTGGCCCATATTCCGATGCTGAAAATATACCCCAGGGTGAGGTAAAGGAACAACATCCCGAAACGAAGGCCGAAGAGGTCGGCCAGGCCTCCTATGATGAGAGGAACCACTGCCCCTCCTGCTATTCCTGTGCACAGAATGCCGGCAAAGGTACCCTGGTGGCTGGGGAGTGAATTCAGCCCCAGAGAAACAATAATCGACCACATTACGGAAGCAAAAAAGCCGCAGAGCGGAAAGGTGACCAGGGCAACTTCTTTGGGCCCGAACAGTGAGAGGCTCAGAGTGATAATGGCGCCGGTGGCAAAGGTCATAAGGATTTTACGGCTGTCAAAAAGCTTCAGCAGCAGCAAACCCAGCAGGCAACCTACGGTCATAAGTCCCCAGAAAAGGGATATTACCCTCGCCCCTGTAGTTTCAGGATCCACCTGATGATAAGTCTGCAGAAAACGCGATGTCCAGTTGGCTATTCCCTGTTCGGTTCCCACATAGGCAAAAATGCCGATGAAAAACAAAATCACGGTGCGCTTCCGAAACAGCTCCCACAAAATGTTCCCGGTTTCAATTTTTTCGTCTTCTTTCAGTTCAACTTTTGGAAACCTGACAAACCAGATAATAAGGATCATAACCAGTGCTACAATGGCAAAAATCCAGTATACCGATACCCAGGTAAGGTTTTCGGGTACAAGACGGTTGAGCAGGTTGATGAGGACCCCTTTATCTGTTTTGTGGACATGCTGTACCAGGTAGCTGTACATGAGCGGGCTGAGAAAGGAGGCCGAACCAAAAAACAACTGGGCAAGAACCGAGTTAAAGGCAAAATGTTCCTCCCCTCCGGCCACCCGCAGCAGGGGATTAATGACTACCTGCAGCATGGCCATTCCTATTCCGATGAGGAAAAGCGAAGTGAGAGCTACCCCGAACGATGGCCTCAGAGCGAAAAACAATGCACCGGCAAAGGCCAGAACAAAGGCGGCCAGCAATACCGGCTTCTCGGTATATTTTTCGGCCATTACGCCGGCCGGAATGGACATTACCCCATAGGCAACAAAGAACGAAAAGGGCAGAAATCCTGCCAGCCCCGTACTCAGATGAAATGAATCAATCAGGGCCGGGACAATAGGCCCCAGAATGTTGGTCAGAAAGGAAATGGCAAAAAAGATGACCAGTATCAGAACAACAATAAAAATATTCCGCTTCATGGTTATTATTATTCAATCGTGAATTGTGCAACATTCCAGCCAGCTACTTCAATAACGGGTTTGCCGCCCTGCAGTGAACGGGTTTTGTATTGAACCGTAATGCTTTTGCTGCTGCCGGGAAGCAGCGATACATAATTATCTGACCAGTAAACAGGCAGAATCAGTTCGTTGGTAGCCCGATTCTTCAGCTTCAGTTCCGTGAAGAAGGCAACCACCGGCGAAGCATTTTTCAGGGTAATGGTGAGGGTGGTCATATTATCCTTTTCGGCACTGGTGGTTTTTCCTTCCAGGGTGGCGGCCGGCATGCGGTTCAGGGCAGTAAAATCAGCAAAGGAGGAATTGGGTGTGACAAACCATTCCGATTTTGCTTCGTCCAGAACATCTTCTTTTGCCGATAACCAGTAGAAGTTTTCGCTGACCGGTGAGCCCGAATCGTCGGTAAGGCGCAGATTCAGAAAATAAACTTTAACATCGGGCTGCATAGCGGGCAGATCATACACTTTTCGTGAGCTATATTCCTGTATTTCGGTGGTAACCGAATCATTCAGAAGCAGGTTGCCTTCCAGACCAAAAACCTGGATGGCGAGCCGGAGATTCTTCTTTGGCTGATACAGGTCGTTCGAAAGGTAGATACCATGATCCCCGTAGTTATAAATAGCATGAACGGGTTCACATGCTTTCATGGTACCAAAAAATGCACTGTTGGGAGTGAGGTAGTAATCATAGAGCTGCCAGTAAAGTTTTGGCCAGGCGGCGTTGAGCATCCACTGGATGATCCCTGTGGCCTTTGCCTTGTTGACGGCAAACGCTTCGAACATGGGACGGATGGCTTCATAGTTCATCAGCTGGGCTTTCTTCACAAACTCTTTCAGATCCCGGGAAGGCCCATAGCGCATATCCATGGCATGCCGGTAACGGTTGATGGTATTGAATTCGTTTCGTCCGCAGTGGTAATCCCAGTAATCATTGACAGGCCACATTTTACCGGAGGGAAACATTTTCTGCAGGGTTTCAATGGGCGGAATCTGCGGTCCGGGGCCTGTCTCGGTATTGAATCCGTAGGCACCTCCATGCAGGGTATCCACGTACCAATAGTTGGGCGTAACATAGTCATAGGGTCCTTCCATCTTCACTCCGGTTGGGCCGGAAACTTCGCTGGTTCGTCTGGAGCAGGAACCCAGGGTTGG
>JAAYUG010000022.1 GCA_012517825.1 Bacteroidales bacterium
TCAAAAAAATCAGAAATCAGAAATCAGAAATCTCGAATCACAAATCTTTCGTTTATCGATTGTTGATTTCGATTTGGGCTTTGTGCGCAGGGTTTGTGGTTTGGTATTTGTGATTTGTGAGTTGTGATTTTTAATTTGAGATTTTCCAGTCCCGAGTAAACAATTGGGTAGAACGTTAAGCGGAGAATAAACTGATGAACACTATTTCTTTACGCTTTACGCTCAGCATGAAAATGAGCGATCTGCATGCGGCCGGGGAAATAACCGCTTTGAGAGATCATCGATCAACGGAAAATGACCAGGACACTGAATAAATAAATGAACATTTCGTTATTATTGTAAAAACAAAAACACCTATGCGCAAAGGGTATCTGCTGTCTGTTTTATTCCTGACTACCGCAATTTCCGCGCCTGCGCAGGACTCCATAAAGCACTGGAAAACCAGCGGACTGGCCGCTCTCAACTTCAACCAGCTCAGCCTGACCAACTGGGCTGCCGGGGGTACAAGCTCCCTGTCGGGCACAGCATTGTTCAATTTTTCCGCCAACTATACCAAAGATAAAAATGCATGGGAAAATACCCTGAACCTGACCTATGGCCAGCTCAAGAGAAACGGAGAAAAACCCGTTAAAAGCGATGATAAAATTGAATATGCCTCCAAATTCGGACGAAAAGCCACAAGCACCTTCTTTTATACGTTTCTTTTCGGTTTCAGAAGCCAGTTTGCCCCCGGGTACAAATCACCGCAGGATAAAGAAATCATTTCCAACTTCCTCGCCCCGGCCTACATCAACCTGGCGGTTGGTATGGACTATAAACCTGCCGAAGGATTCTCCTTTTACCTCTCCCCGGTATCAGGAAGGATAACTATTGTAAACGACGATAGTCTTTCAGCTAAGGGAGCTTTCGGAGTTGAACCAGGTAAAAAGACACGATATGAGTTCGGAGGGTATTTTAAAGCGGCCATTAATAGAAACATAATGGAGAATGTAAACCTGCAGACTTCCGTCGATCTCTTCAGCAACTACATTAAGAATCCCGAGAATGTTGATGTTAACTGGCAGATCCTGCTGGGTATGAAAATCAATAAATATCTCTCAGCCAACATTTCTTCCCAGCTTATCTATGACGACGATATTAAAATAGGAAAAGACGAAAACAATGACGGAACAATCGCACCGTCAGAAAAAAAGCCCCGCATCCAGTTCAAGGAAGCCTTTGCCGTTGGATTAGCCTATAAATTCTGATGCATGCGCTTCCAGGCTCCGGGCAACTTATTATATAGAATCTGAAACGGCTTTTCCGGTGTCCGTTTTTGAACATTCCTTGTATCATTTCTGAACAGTTCCCATTTCTTCTTTCAAAAGGAAAAATGGATTAACAATCTAATATTCTGCTTTCTAATATTTCCGGCATTATAATTGTATGTAAATATCCAACTAAAACCCAAAGCTGATGATTCTGATGAAGAAAGTCCATAAGTCGTATATTATGGGCAACAACAGTCTGCATGTACTCAAGGGGATTGATCTTTCCATTGAAGCCGGCGAAATGGTTTCCATTATGGGTTCCTCGGGTTCAGGAAAGTCAACATTACTCAATGTCATTGGTCTGCTTGACACTTACGATGCCGGGGAATACTATCTGGAAGGGAAACTGGTAAGAGAAATGAATGAGACCCAGGCGGCCCGGTTGAGAAACCGTACCCTCGGATTTGTTTTTCAAAGCTTCAACCTGATTGCATTCAAAACGGCTCTTGAGAATGTTGCTCTTCCTTTGTACTACCAGGGGGTAAACCGAAAAAAACGTAACGCCATTGCACTGGATTACCTTGAGCAGGTTGGTCTTAGGGAATGGGCAGATCATCTTCCCAGCGAACTTTCCGGGGGTCAGAAACAAAGGGTAGCCATAGCCAGGGCACTGATTGCACAACCGAAGGTAATTCTTGCCGATGAACCTACGGGTGCCCTGGATTCACAGACATCCATTGAAGTAATGGAAGTGCTCCGGGAAGTAAACCGGAAAGGAATTACCGTCATCATCGTTACGCATGAACAGGATGTTGCCCAGCGCACTGACAGGATTATCCGCATAAAGGACGGAGTTATCGGCGAAAACATCCTCCTCAGACCTTCCGTTGAACATATTGCCGTTTAGTACCATGGGACTTTTCGATTTTGATAACTGGCAGGAGATTATCTCAACTATTAAGAAGAATAAACTCCGCACATTCCTGACAGGTTTCAGCGTTGCCTGGGGCATCTTCATGCTGATGATACTTCTGGGTTCCGGCAATGGGTTGCAGAATGGGATTGAATATCAGTTCAAAAGCGATGCCACCAACACCCTCTGGCTATGGAACGGAACCACTACCAAACCCTATAAAGGCATGCAGGCCGGCCGGCAGATTAATTTCACCAATGAGGATTACGATTTTGTAAAAAACATGGTTCCGGGTGTGAAGGAAATTTCTGCCCGTTATTTTCTCTGGCAGAACCGCATTGTATCGTACAAAAAGGAATATGGTTCCTTCGACCTGCTGTGTGTGCATCCCGATATGCAGGTAATAGAGAATCCGACGCTTACAGAGGGTAGGTTCCTGAATGAAATCGACATACAGAAAAACAGAAAGGTAGCCGTTATAGGGTTACCCGTTAAGAAAGCCCTTTTCAAGAACGGCGAAAACCCGCTGGGAGAACTGATTAAAGTGAACGGCGTTCTTTTTCAGGTAGTGGGTGTTTTTACCGATCAGTATGAGCGCGATGAGCAACGTATCTACCTGCCCATTTCCACCACACAGATGATTTTCGGAGGAGGAAACCGCATTCATAATCTTACACTTACCACTGACCTTTCGCCAAAAGAAAGCGAGCAACTGGAAAAGAATCTCAGGGAAAAGCTGGCCCAGCGACACCGGTTTGATAAAGATGATATGGGCGCCCTGTACATAGGAAACCGGCTCAAAGAATACAAGCAATTTCAGAATCTCTTTCTGGGGATAAAAATCTTTGTCGGTATTATTGGCCTGTTCACCATCATTGCCGGCATTGTGGGGGTTAGCAATATTATGATCATAGTGGTAAATGAGCGCACAAAAGAAATAGGCATACGAAAAGCCATAGGAGCAACACCCTGGTCAGTAATTCTGATGATTGTGCTGGAATCGGTTGTAATAACTGCAATGGCAGGCTATATCGGACTGGTAGCCGGAATCGGCCTTCTGGAGCTGATTTCGGCCAATATGCCGGCTACTGAATTTTTCAGAAATCCGGAGGTGGATTTTTCTGTTGGCGTCAGCGCCACGCTGATTCTTGTCCTGGCCGGAGTCATTGCCGGATTCTTTCCGGCTCTTCGTGCCGCCCGCATTAAACCAGTACTTGCACTGAAAGACGAATAAAAACATTCCCGGTATGTTTGACAGAGACAAATGGCACGAAATATACAGTTCGCTGAAAGCAAATAAACTCCGCACCTTCTTTACTGCTTTCGGGGTTTTCTGGGGCATTTTTATGCTCATCATAATGATGGGCTCGGGCAACGGACTCCAGCATGCAGTATTCGACGGATTCGCTGATTTTGCGACCAACAGCGCCTTCGTTTTCACCCGGCAGACAACCATTCCGTACAAAGGATTTCCCCGCGGCCGTTACTGGAACATGCACAACTCCGATATGCAGGCGCTTCTGGAAAACATTCCGGAAATCGACGTGCTTGCTCCCCGGCTTCAACCATGGGGTGGAAACGGAGACAACAATGTGGTGCGGGGACTTAAAACAGCATCCTATAGCATTTTCGGCGATTATCCGGCCTTTAACCGCATTGACCCGGTTGATATCATTCAGGGCCGGTTCATTAATGATGTGGATATCAAGGAAAAAAGGAAAGTGGCCGTCATAGGAAACCGGGTAAAAGCCGAGCTTTTCGGCCCGGAAGAAAATCCTCTGGGACAATACATCCGTATCAAGGGAATATACTTTCAGGTTATTGGAGTATTTGAACCCAAAAACAAAAACATTTCCTTCGGGGGGGACAAGGAAAAATCGATTCATATTCCTTTCACCACCATGCAGGTAGCCTATAATTTCGGCGATGTGGTGCACTACTTTATGGTAACTGCCAGAAAAGGCACACCGGCTTCGGTGGTTGAGGAAAAATGCCTTCGCATTCTCGGGGAACGAAACAATATTTCGCCACAGGATGAACAAGCCTTTGGTCATTTTAATATGGAAAAAGAATTTAAAAAGATGACCGGTTTGTTTACTGGTATCCGGGTGCTAATATGGATTGTCGGCATAGGAACCCTTTTTGCCGGGGTAATTGGTGTGAGCAATATCATGCTGATCATTATCAAGGAACGGACAAAGGAAATAGGGATTCAGCGGGCTATTGGGGCCACTCCGTGGCGCATCATCAATCAGGTGCTTACCGAATCGGTTACTCTTACAGCCATTGCCGGAAGTTTTGGTCTTATGCTTGGCGTAGGTGTGCTCGCTGCCGTTAATCAGGCTATGGGAACGCAGACAAGCGGCGACACCATGTTTAAAAACCCGGGGGTAGAACTCAATATAGGAATAGCAGCCCTGGTCATCCTGATTGTTGCCGGCCTGATTGCCGGACTGATTCCTGCCCGCAAGGCTGTCAGCATGAGACCTATTGACGCATTGCGCTATGAATAAAATGAACGTTTAAACCAAATACAAATTATGAAAAAAGTTTTTCGCATTACTCTGGTTCTGGTTTTTGTCGCCCTGTTTGTGGCCACCTTTGCCTATCTGTATTCAAAATCAAGGAAAAAGCCGGTAGTGTATGAAATCAAGAACCCGGAAATTACGAACATCGTTAAAAAGACTGTAGCCACCGGTTCGGTTGTTCCCAGAAAAGAAGTGGCCATAAAACCCCAGGTTTCAGGTATTATTGAAGCATTGTATGTTGAAGCCGGACAGAAGGTCAGGAAAGGAGATCTGATTGCCAAAGTACGGATTATTCCCGACATGGTAACGCTCAACAATGCGGAATCAAGGCTAAAGAGAGCACAGATTAACCTGGAAGATGCCAAAATGGTTTACGAACGGCAAAAGAAGGTCTATGAACAGGGAGTTATACCCGAAGCTGAATTCCAGCAGTACCGTCGTGATTACAACAATGCGCTGGAAGAGCTGGAAGCCGCTGAAAATAACCTTCAGCTGATTCGCGAAGGGGTTTCGAAAAAGGCAGGGACTGTAACCAACACCCTGATCCGTTCCACCATTGACGGCATGGTGCTCGATGTACCGGTTGAAGTAGGAAATTCGGTAATTGAAGCCAACAATTTCAACGAAGGCACTACCATTGCCAGTGTGGCCGACATGGGGGAAATGATTTTCAAAGGGAAAGTGGATGAAACCGAGGTTGGGAAACTGAAGCCCGGAATGCCGCTGGTATTGCGCATAGGCGCCATAGAAAACGAAACCTTTGATGCTTTTCTCGAGTACATTGCCCCCAAAGGAAAGGAAGAAAACGGAGCCATTCAGTTTGAAATCAAGGCAGCGGTCAAACTCAAGGATAAATCCTTCATCAGAGCCAATTACAGCGCCAATGCCGACATTGTCCTGGAGCGGGCCGACAGCGTGCTGGCTGTGGAGGAATCCCTGCTCAAGTTCGAAAAAGATTCTGCCTACGTGGAAGTTGAAACTGCCACTCCACAGGTATTTGAAAAACGGTTTATCAAAACAGGACTTTCAGACGGAATCAGAATTCAGGTGCTGGAGGGTCTTTCAAAGGAGGATAAAATAAAAGGGCCGGAAAAGAAAGACGCCTCCAAGGAACAGGATAAAAAAGGCTAAACCTTCTTGAGGTTTTATGGATTCTGCATCATCTGTTCCAGTTCCCTTGCCCTGATGAGCGAGATGCGTTTGCCCTGAAACCAGGAAACAATAAACGCCTCGGGAAACCCGTATTCCTTCACCTTTTTCAGTGCTTTTTCAGCGGCACTGATGGAACGGAAGGATCCGGCATAGTACCGGATGATGCCTGATTCAGGTGCACGCTCGCCTGTAACCGGGTACAATCCCCTGAACATATCGGGCTTCATCGGTTTGCTGAAAGCACCGATCTGGATGCGATAAATCACACCTTCAGGAAAACCCAAATCCAGAGGAATAGGAGAATTTGCCGAATAAGGCGAAACCGTTCTGATTTCGAAAACATCTCCCGTATCAGTTGCTTTAACCGGCGGAACAGCGGATAGAGTGTCCCTGGAGGAAGGCTTCTGCGCCGGATCGGCCACCCCTGTTTTTTCTGAATCCTTCTTCATGGTGGAAGCAGATTCGCCCGCTGATGAATTTCCGGCAGGTTCCTTAGCAGGAGGCCGGTACCTGGGAATTTCCTTCTGCAGGTATTTCATTTCCATTTCCCGGGCCAGCGAATACCGCACATTGGCAAGGTTCTGCAGGCTGTCGGCTTTGCTGAAAAGAGCAGAAATCTGACGGGAACGGCGGGTCCGCTCGGCAGGTTCCTTCACCTCTGAAAGATTTTTCTTCTGTTCCTCGGCCACCCTCAGTATGGAATCGGACTTCAACTGCAGTCGCAATGCTTCGTTCAGCAGGGCAAGATACCCTGACTGATCTTCCCCTGACATAACTACAGGTGGTGTTGCAGGCTGGGTTCTGCTCCTTCCGTTTTCCGGCTTCTTTTCCTGCCGGATTGTTTCCTTTTCCGCACCGGTTGCTGATGCCCCGGTAATATAAGGTACTCGTTCAGGAAAATGGGAAAGGGTAACCGGATCGTTCAGCTTCGGGAGGGATTGAGCTTCAGACA
>JAAYUG010000023.1 GCA_012517825.1 Bacteroidales bacterium
CGTAGCCTCCCCGGAAATTGTCACAGCCCTTACCATAGCTGGTGATCTGACCTTCAATCCGCTGACGGATGCTGTAAAAACCCCGGATGGAAAAGAATTTCGTTTCAGGGAACCGGAGGGGACTGAACTGCCTGAAAAAGGATTTTCGGTAGAAGACAATGGTTATGTTGCCCCCGCAGAAGACGGATCCAGGATAGTAATTCATGTCCGGCCTGATTCAGAAAGGCTTCAGTTGCTGGAACCATTTCCTGCCTGGGACGGAAACGATCTTACTGATTTGCGTTTACTGATAAAGGTAAAGGGAAAATGTACAACAGACCATATTTCCCCTGCCGGCCCATGGTTACGGTACCGTGGGCATCTCGACCGTATTTCCGATAACCTTCTGACGGGGGCGGTTAATGCTTTCAATGATAAAATCAATCTGGTCAAAAATCAGCTTACAGGCCGGTACGGCACCGTGCCTGAAGCCGCCCGCGCATATAAGGCACAAGGCATAGGAAGCATAGTAATTGGCGACGAAAATTACGGAGAAGGATCTTCGCGTGAACACGCCGCCATGGAACCACGGTACATGAATGTTAAAGCAATCATTGTCAAATCATTCGCCCGGATTCATGAAACGAACCTGAAAAAACAGGGGGTGCTGGCGCTGACTTTTATTGCACCCGACGATTATGACAGAATCAGGGAAGATGATCTGATCAGCGTCACCGGACTCAAAGAATTTGCTCCCGGAAAACCCCTTCACGTGCTCGTGAAGCATAGCGATGGATCTGCGGAAGAATTTGACGTACAACACAGCTATAACCAGAACCAGATTGCCTGGTTTAAAGCCGGAGCAGCATTAAATGTACTGGCCGGAAAACAGGATTCCTAATTTCCTTCTTCAGAATCATCCAGTGCCTTCATCCTGAAGAAACGCCCAACCTTGGTAACGTTCTCCGGGGTTCCTGTCACAATCACCCTGTCGTCTGGAATCATTACCATATCTGCATCCGGGTTTGTGAAATATTCACCTTCGCGGACAATAGCGAGCACCGTCACGCCCCATTCCTGCCGCAATGCTGCATCCCGCAATGATAAACCCACAGCTCTGGCATTCTCCTGTACCGCATAGGTAGCTATTTCCATTTCCGGAATGAGGGTTTGGGTATCACCGATCAGGTTCCGCCTGCGGCTTTCAGCCAGAAAGACTTCATAACCTCTGGCCCTGAGGGTATTTTCAATTCTCTCAATTTCATCGCGCGAAATATGAAACCGTGCAAGAACACTGGAAAAAATTCTCACCGAGGTTTCAATTTCTTCTGGAATTACCTCGTCGGCTCCTGCATTGTAAAGATCTTCCATATTTTCGGTGTACCGGGTGCGAACAATGATATACGCTCCCGGATTCAGGGAACGAACCGATTCCAGAATACGGAATGTGGTAACCAGATCGGCAACAGAAATGGCCACTACCAATGCCTTGTCAGCATGAACCTGGCGCAGCAGGGCCTCATGGGTTGCGTCGCCGAAAACAATATTTTCCTTTTTCTTTTTTCCCTGCCTGACATTGTCGGGATCAACATCAACAGCCACATAAGGAATTCCGGCTACACGGGCGGCGCGGGCAATATTTTTTCCGTTCCGGCCATATCCAATAATCAGCAGATGATGCGACAACCCTTCCTTCGCTGAATGGTTCCATTGCATCCGCCCCGTAACCCAGGGGTATTTCGCCCCTTTGCTCTGAATCCAACCGGCAATCCGCTTCGAAGAAGCAATAAAAAAAGGAGTAACAGACATAGTGATAACAGCAACCGCGATAAATAACTGGTAATGAAATCCATCCAACAATTTCTCTGTAAACCCTATGCGGGCCAGAACAAAGGAAAACTCACCAACCTGCGAAAGGAACAGACCTGTAAGAATACCGGAAAGCAGGGAATACCCGGTTAAAAAAACGGCCAGTGTGGTGAAAAATGTCTTCCCGCCAATAATTGCCAATGTCAGCAATCCGATCAGAAACAGATGCTCCTTTGCAAATGCAGGGTCAAACAACATGCCGACCGATACGAAAAAAAAGCTGAGAAAAATATCGCGGAAGGGCAGAACATCACCAAACGCATGGTGATGATAATCGGACTCAGAGATAACAAGACCGGCAAAAAAAGCACCCAGGGCAAGAGATATTCCAAGTCCTGAGGTCATCCATGCCACGGCAAAAGCCAGAAAGAGAATGGTCAGAAGGAAAAGATCCCTTCTTTTAAGCAGAGCTACTGTATGCAGTAACCAGGGAACTATCCATTTTGTGAGGATTATAAGAATCGCCGTTATGATAGCAAGCCGAATCAGAAAACCTGTTACATCAAACATGATTACTTTTCCATTTCCGGAAAGCAATGGTATAAGGAGCATCATGGGGATCACGGCCATATCCTGAAAAATCAAAATTCCCATGGAAGTCCTTCCATGGGTTTGATTCAATTCAGCCTGCTCCTGAAGCATCTTCAGAACAATGGCTGTGCTGCTGAGGGCTGTGAGAAAACCACCAAAAATCGCTTTCCCCGGACTCCAGTCAAACACCATCAGAATTCCAGCAGTTGCCATCAAGGTTAGCACAAGTTGCAATGTGCCTCCCAGAAATACAATTCTTCGCGTACGGAACAGATTTTTTAAAGAAATTTCAATACCTATGGTAAAAAGAAGGAAAATTACTCCTACTTCGGCAAAGCGCTCAATGCTTTCGATGTTTTTTACCAGACCCAGCCCGTGGGGTCCTGCCACGATACCGGAGGCAAGAAAGGCCAAAGCCGACGGAACCCGAACCCTGCGCAGAAGAAGAATGACCACCAGGGAAAGGGCAAAAATTACCACCATATCCTGCAGGAGATCGTGCATCGCGTATTCCGTTTTTGCGCTTTCAACCGGCTTAAAGTTCGTAAACTTTGCCGACAATTAGGGATTTTTTTTTTATTACATTTGAACCATGTCAATTATTCTGACAGCAAACCTGGCAGACTGGCTCAGCCAGCATAGTCTTGCCTGCCCCTACATGAAATTTTTCGGTATTCCCTGCCCGGGATGCGGCATACAGCGTGCTTTTACAGAGCTCTTAAGAGGCCATCTATGGGAGAGCCTCCGGTTATATCCGGCATTGATCCCCCTTCTTTTTCTTCTTACATTTCTGATTCTGCACCTTATCTTCAAGTTCCGTAACGGAGCTGCCGTAATCAAATATTCCTTTATCGGTACAGCAGGCATTGTAATTTTTCATTACATTTATCTCCTGATAACTGTTCTGTAAATTAACCCACCCTAAAACTTTCGTTATGGAAAATCAGAATCAGCCACTTGTTTTACAGCCGGTACCCAATTCAACAGCAGTTCTTGTACTCGGAATTTTGTCCATTGTTGGGTGTTTCTGCTACGGTCTTGTCGGACTTATTCTGGGTATCATTGCCCTGGTATTGGCGTCCAGAGGAAAATCAGCCTATCTGGCAAATCCCTCACAGTTTAGTGAATATTCGCTTAAAAACCTGAATGCGGGCAAAGTCTGTGCCATCATCGGAACAAGCCTTTCAGGTCTGTACATTATTTTTGTGATCATTTATTTGTCCATCATCGGTTTCGCTTTCGGAACCCTTTTTTCCAAGATGCCCTGGGAAGTGTTTTCCCATTAAAAGCGGAATCTGGATATTACGTGTGCTTCACCTGTCATTAAGGCATTCACATCTGCCCGGTCCACTGGTTTTGCCTCAGCCTTCCCGCATCCGGTTTCGGTCAGAAAAATACATGGCATTCGGGAAAGGGATTGAAATATCCTAAATTTGCCAAAAAGGAAAACACATGCTTCTGCAAGAAAGACTGAATGCTTTCGTTCAACTGGGTAATTTTCTTCGTGCCTTTATAACAGCAGGAAAGAGCGATGACAGAGAATCAGACGCCCTTCTGCACCATGCCATTGAGGAAGCAGGAATTATCAATCCCTGGTTTACGGAAAAAAATATACGGATGGCTCTATCATCAATTGGCCGGCAGCTTGAAGAGCAGAATCTACATCGATGGACTGCTTCGTATCCGTTCCCTGATCACAACGGTCAAAAACCGGCCACGGTGGGGGTTGTAACCGCCGGGAACATACCGCTGGTAGGATTTCACGATTTTTTATGCGTGTTGGTCAGCGGCCACAGGTTCCTCGGCAAACTTTCATCGCGCGATGACAAACTGCTCAAAACTCTGGCCAGTATCCTCCTTTCAATAGAACCACGTTTTACCGGGAATATCGTCTTCACCGATGAATTCCTGCGGGGTTACCACGCGGTAATTGCCACCGGAAACAATAACAGCGCCAGGTACTTTGAATATTACTTCCGGGATGTGCCCCACATAATACGAAAAAACCGTAACGGAATTGCCGTTCTTACCGGGAATGAAACCGGGGAAGCTCTTGAACGGCTTGCCCATGATGTTTTTTCCTATTTCGGACTCGGATGCCGCAGCGTATCCAAACTCTATGTGCCTGAAGGATATGACTTTTCAGCCTTTTTCGAAGCCTGCCAGGGATGGAGTGAAATAATTTACCACCATCACTATGCCAATAATTATGAATACAACAAAGCGGTCTTCCTTGTAAATAAAATTCCTCATCTTGACAATGGTTTTCTGCTGGTGAAGGAAGATTCGGCTCTGGCATCGCCAGTAGCAGTTTTGTACTATGAATTCTACAAAGACCCGGTCCGCCTGCACGAAAAACTCAGCGGTATAACAGAACAGATACAGTGCATAGTGAGCGACACATGGGATAAATCGCCCTCTGTACCATTCGGAAAAGCCCAGGACCCTGAACTCTGGGATTATGCCGATGGAATCGATACATTGCAGTTTCTTCTTCAGCTGAAAGGGGCATGAAAAAAACCGACAAGCCTTTGCTGGTTGTCGTGGCCGGTCCTACCGCTTCCGGTAAGACTTCATTGTGCATCCGGCTGGCGCATCATTTTTCCACTGAGATCATTTCAGCCGATTCACGACAAATTTACAAGGAACTGTGCATTGGTGTAGCCCGCCCTACCCGGGAGCAGTTGAGTGAAGTTCAGCATCATTTTATTGGAACCGTTTCAATCCATGATTATTACAACGCAAGCATATTTGAAACTGAAGCTCTTCAACTTCTTTCCAGGCTGTTTAAAACCTATCCTCTGGTAATTATGACGGGTGGTTCAGGGCTTTATATTGATGCCATCTGCACGGGAATTGACGATTTGCCTTCAATCAGGGAAGAAATCAGAAACGAATTGCTGGAGGAATACAGAGAGAAAGGGAAGACACATCTGCAGGAAGAACTCAGAAAAGTGGATCCCGTTTTCTTTTCCAATGCTGATATACACAATCCGAAACGGTTACTCAAAGCACTGGAAGTATTTCGTCAAACAGGAAGGCCCTATTCAAGCTTTCTTACCGGGACCGCCAAAAAGCGCCCATTCCGCATTTTGAAGATTGCCCTGGATGTGGCACGCGAAGAATTGTACCGCCGCATCAATGACCGGACCGATGCCATGATGCTGCAGGGTCTGGAAGAAGAAGCCCGTGGTCTCTATCCATTCAGGAATCTGAATGCCCTCAACACCGTCGGCTATAAAGAACTGTTCGGATACTTTGACGGCACATACGATAAAGACGAAGCCATCCGGCTGATTAAACGCAATACACGACGCTATGCACGCAGACAACTTACCTGGTTCAGAAACGACAGGGAATACCACTGGTTTTCCCCTTCAGAGCCTCATGCAATCATACAGTTGATTGAAGACCAATTGAATAATTGATATGGAAAAGAATCCTTTCATCATCAGGGTTTATGCTCTGATCATCAATCAGCAGAATGAAATTCTGCTCAGTGATGAATTTCAGATGGGAATGCGGATGACAAAGTTTCCCGGTGGGGGTTTACAGTATGGAGAAGGAACAGTTGAATGCCTCCACAGGGAAGCTCTGGAAGAATTCGGACAGGATATAGAAATTACCGGACATTTTTATACAACCGATTTTTTTCAGGAAGCTTTTTTTTACCCACACCATCAGCTGATAAGCATTTATTATCTGGCACGATTCCCTGAGCCACCGCGGTTCCGGATCAGCACCATTCCATTTGATTTTGCGGAAGAGAAAGAAGGAAATCAATCGTTTCGCTGGATCAGAATAGAGAATCTTGATCCGGCAATGATAACGCTTCCGGTTGACAAAAAAGCAGCAGAATTGCTCAGGCAGAAGTACCGTTAGTTCCCAGCACAGCCCGTGCATAATTATCCCAGCTCATTTTACGGGATGTTTCGGCAACGTTTTCGCGGGGGATGGGTTTTTCTATTGCCTTGCGCATGGCACTGGCCATGGATTCAATATCATTGGGTGCCGCAAGATATCCATTGTATCCATCCTTAACCGTGTCGGGGAAATGCCCTACGCAGGTAGCCAGAATAGGCATTCTGAAATTGTAGGCAATGGATTCAACTCCCGAAGGAGTAGCAGTCTCATAAAAAAGCAGAATGGCATCACTAACCTGGAAATACTTGTGCACATCCTCATTTGGGATGAACTCGTTGACAATGGTAACCCGGTCCTGTAATCCGAGTTTTGCCACAAGTTCAAGAGGCCGGTAATTCCGTTCATCGCTTTCCTTGTTCAGGAACATGGATTTGAGAGCTCCGAAAATTACCCTTTTGAGGCGGGTAGTGAACCTGCGTGCATCCAATGTTTCCCAGAATGATTCTCCGGCAATCAGCAGGCTGACATCGTCCCTTTCACTGGCCAGAATATGGAATGCGCGTATGGCATTGTGCAATCCTTTGTACTTTCTGATGAATCCGAAGAAGAGAAAAACGTATTTTCTCAGATTCATCTGCCTTTTGGCTGCCTCCACATCAAAATTCGGGTCGGGTTTGAACATATCATAAACAGGATGGAAGAGGCGAATTACCTTTCGGTTTCCTTTGGTAACCTCCTGGGAACGGTTATCAACCAGGGCAAAGGTACGGGATGGGAAAAAAGCTGCCAGCTCGCGGGCTGTTTTTATGGAATGAACAATATATGTATGGGCATGTTTAATCCCGATGCGCGTAAACCACCGGTCTAACCTGCTTCCTTCCTTCTGCTGTACAAAATGAAGATCAAAAATCACCTCGGCTTTTGTGTTCCGGCAAAGCCACCGTGCAATTCGTCCCATGGGAAGTCCCTGAATGGCAATAGCCCATTGGAAAATGACAAGATGCGGATTCAGTTTCTTAATAAACCGATAGGTACGGTACCAGCTTAACGGTCTGTTGTAATTGGTAAGGTAATGTACAGAAATGTTGGTTCCTTCCAGCAAAGCTTCTGTTCTGCTTTTCCGGTCAAGAAAATCACGCGGAATGATAGCCGGATACTGGCTTGTCCACGAAACGATATGTACTTCCGCTTCGCCGGTACGGGCCAATGCTTTGGCAAGTGACGTATTGTAGTTGGCAATACCCCCCTTAAACATAGGACCCGGTCCAAAACAGACAATCCTTTTCATTCAGCAGTCTGAAAAAAATTTCGGCAAATATAAACCATTTTGCAACAGTACCTTCACAAAAGCTTTTCAGTTAATAAAAAAAATAATCCTGATTCATGGAAGAACGAATCAGGAATTTTGAACAATCCTTAACCTTTTATTCCTCTGAAATTCTTCTGCAGGCAGCTTCATAAACCCGGCGCATGCCTTCTTCGAGGGATATTTTTGGTTTCCAGCCGAAGCGCTTTTCCATCAGTGACATATCGGCATAGCGGGAATAAACTCCCATTGGTTTATCAGTAAGCGCCTTTATAACCGGTGAATACCCCGCGAACCGGCAGAAAAGCTGAATCAGTTCGATAAATGATGTGAGCTTGCCTGATCCGATATTATAGGCTGACCCATCCCCTACATTGTCCATCAGAAGCTGGATACAGTCAATCACATCATCGATGTGGACAAAATCCCTTCCCTGTTTACCGGTCCCCCATACCTCAAAAGGATCTTCCTTTCGTGCAGCACGTGCAGCAATGGCTGGCACAGGGTAGGTCAGGTCCTGGTCTTCGCCGTACCCCGAAAAAGGTCTGATGCAGACCACCTTTACACCATAATGCCTGGCTGCAATGCGCGCCAGAAATTCACCCGTAAGTTTCGACCAGCCATAAGTCATATCGGGCGTACCCAGGTTTTTTTCAAAATCAATATCTGATTCCTTAAGGGCAACGGCACCCTGCGAAGTCTGCAGGTTCACCGGATAAGCCGCACTGGAGCTCGGATACAACACCCTGGCCGGCTTATGGGTACAGACCCAATGGAAAAATTCCGCATCAATGGAAAGATCAAGGGCCACCATCATCGGATCCCCTTCAATTTTTGCCCTCCCTCCTACAATCGCTGCAAAATGATAGACATCGTGAAAAGTATGAAAATCAGGTATCCAGTTTTTTGCAATAAAATCAGGCTCATGGCGAAACCTGAAAAGAAAATCACGAAAATCTTCCTTCAGAAAATAAACCCTTTCGTCCGGGCCGATTATTTCAGCTTCTCCCAGCTTGCGCACAGTATAGGAAGGAAACCAACGCGCGGGGTGCATTCCGGTGGATAAATCGTCAACAATAAAAATCGTATCGCTGGTAGTTTTCAAAAGTCGCTTGACCACATTCCGACCCACAAAACCACAACCTCCGGAAACAAGATGATACTTCATAATGTTACGTTCTTAAAATACAACAGGCAAACCATGATCAGATAACTTTATCAATCAGGTAAACATTTCGCTCTGGAGAAGTGCGAGAAACCAATTCTCCAAGAAAACCGGCCACAAAGAGCTGGGTTCCCAGAATCATGGCAGTAAGGGCAATATAAAAGTAAGGGCTGTCGGTAACCAGCGGGGCACCCAACCCCCTTTTCAGCATGCTGAGTTTATGAATACCCAGACCGGCCGCCAGAACAAAACCAACAATAAACATGAGCGTACCCAGTGTGCCAAACAAATGCATGGGCCGTTTTCCGAATTTTGAAATAAAGGTTATCGACAGAAGATCAAGGTACCCGTTAATAAAACGCTCCAGTCCGAACTTGGATGTTCCGTATTTACGTTTCCTGTGCTGCACCACCTTCTCCCCTATTTTGGCAAATCCGGCTTTCCGTACAATAACAGGGATATATCGGTGCATTTCTCCATAAACCTCTATGCTTTTTACTACCTTATTCTTATATGCCTTAAGCCCGCAGTTAAAATCATGCAGGTGAATCCCCGTCATAACCCGGGCAGTAAAATTGTAAAGCTTACTTGGTATAGTCTTGGAGATGGGATCATATCGCTTCTTTTTCCAGCCCGACACCATATCATAATCCTCTTCCCTGATCATTCTGACCAGCTCAGGAATTTCGTCGGGACTGTCCTGAAGATCGGCATCCATAGTAATTACTACTTCGCCCGCTGCCAGCTCAAATCCTTTGTGAAGAGCTGCCGATTTCCCGTAGTTACGGCGAAATTTGATTGCACGGATATGGGAATCTTCTTTGGCAAGCCGTTCAATTACCTGCCATGAATGATCGGTACTTCCGTCATCCACAAGTATTGCCTCATATTCCAGCGAATGATCCTGACAAACCTTCCTGATCCAGGCAACAAGTTCGGGAAGTGATTCCTCTTCATTGTAAAGTGGTATAACTATCGAAACATCCATGACGCTCACTTGCTCTTACTTCTGTTCTTCCGGAGATACCTCCTGCATTACGTCAGCAAAGGTGTCGCCTTCTTTTTTAAGAAAGGCAGCTGCGACCAGAGCAACCACTGCATTGATGAGACCTATGCCCAGAAGAGCAAAAAACTGGCCAATGAGCACAACCCACAATTTTGACGACATCTGTTTCTGCTGTTCGATCATGGCCTCAATCTGCTCTTCAGTAAATCTGCCCTTTTTTAGCATCTGTTCAGCAGAATACTGGAATGCCTTATCGCGTATTCCCGGATCGATCAGATAAGTTAATATATTATTGAAAATTAATGAAACAGCCATTGCAAAAAGGCCGATCAAAAAAGCACTGAGAAAAGCTTTTCCGTAACTCATGGAACCATGCATCACCGCGTCACGCAAATGTTTGGTACCAATGACCATAAACACAATGACAATCAACGCACCTACAACATTATTAAGTAAAATAGGCTTATAAAACATTAAATCAAAAAAATAAAGGAAAAGGGAATAGACGATAAGTACCATCCCCGCAACTATTCCGTAATTGAGAGAATTTTTCCCCAGGGAAACTGATGGATTCATAGCATGCTGTTTTTAAGGGTTTTCCGGATAATAATGGACAAAGATAGAAGAATGTTTGTAATTGTTTATTGTTTCGTTGTATCTTTGCACAGGGTAAGTCTTATACGACCAGCTCCTGCCGAACCCCCCCAGGTCCGGAAGGAAGCAAGGGTAGGCGGTTGTAGCGGTGCGATATAAGGAGCTTACCCTTTTTTTATTGTCCTTTTTTAAAAAAATTTTGATTTTTAAAAGAAATAGTTACATTTGCTGTTGTAAAACATAAATGTAAAACATATGGTACGTTTCCTTCTCCTCGGTGTAGTAGTAGTCATCCGCGAATCACTGGCGTGAGAAAGGGATTTACCTTAAAATTATAAAGGGGCCTTCTCACGCAAAAAGAGAAGGCCTTCTGATTTTATAAACTTAATGTATTGAGTATGAAATATCCGCTGCGCAGTTACACAACCACCAAGGGGCGTCAGATGGCAGGTGCAAGGAGCCTCTGGAGAGCAAACGGAATGCGCGAAGACCAGTTTGGCAAACCGGTGATTGCCATTGTAAATTCATTTGCGCAATTTGTTCCTGGTCATGTTCATCTGCATGATGTCGGTCAGATGATCAAGTCAATCATTGATTCAGAAGGAGCCTTCGGAGCCGAGTTCAATACAATAGCCATTGACGATGGTATTGCCATGGGGCATGGAGGTATGCTGTACAGTCTGCCTTCGCGGGATCTCATTGCCGACAGCGTGGAATACATGTGCAATGCCCATCAGGTAGATGCCATGATTTGCATATCGAACTGCGATAAAATTACCCCGGGCATGCTGATGGCAGCCATGCGGCTTAATATTCCCACTGTTTTTGTTTCGGGTGGCCCGATGGAAGCGGGTGAAACAGGAGGAAAAAAATATGACCTGGTTGATGCAATTGTAATGGGCGCAGATCCTTCTGTACCTGACAACCTGCTCGATGCCGTGGAAAAACAGGCCTGCCCCACCTGCGGGTCCTGTTCAGGAATGTTCACTGCCAACTCGATGAACTGTCTGAATGAGGCTCTTGGTATGGCGTTGCCGGGAAACGGGACGGTGGTAGCTACCCACCAGAACCGGAAGAAAATGATGGAAAAGGCTGCACGAACCATAGTGAAAATAACAAAGAAATACTATGAAGAGGGGGATGACAGCGTCCTTCCGCGTTCCATAGCCACGCGCGCAGCTTTTATGAACGCCATGGCCCTGGATATAGCCATGGGAGGTTCAACCAACACCGTTCTGCACATTCTTGCCATAGCAAAGGAAGCTGAAGTGGACTTCAGTATGAAAGACATTGACGAGCTTTCGCGGAAAATACCCGTACTTTGCAAAGTTGCTCCCAGTTCGCATTATCATGTGGAAGATGTAAACCGTGCCGGAGGCATCCTGGGTATTCTCGGTGAACTTGATCGTGCAGGGCTGATTGATACCACCGTGCGGAGAATTGACTTCCCGTCGCTGACCGATGCACTTGCAGCATACGACATACGCCGGCCAACCGTTACGGAAGAAGCCAGAAACCTTTATCTGAGTGCACCCGGTGGCGGACGGAATCTCTTCCTTGGCTCACAGAACAAATATTACCCGGAACACGACCTTGACCGTATATCCGGCTGCATACGTGATCTTGAACATGCCTATTTCAGGGACGGAGGACTTGCCGTATTGTATGGAAACCTGGCCGAAAAGGGATCTATTGTGAAAACAGCAGGAGTGGATCCCTCTGTATTTAAGTTTACCGGCCCGGCAAAAGTTTTTGAATCGCAGGAAGATGCCTGTGAAGGAATTCTCGGCGACAGGGTCAAACCGGGAGATGTGGTTGTAATAAGGTATGAAGGCCCAAAAGGTGGGCCCGGTATGCAGGAAATGCTATATCCTACCTCCTACATTAAAGCTAAAAAGCTCGGGACAAGCTGTGCACTGATTACTGACGGCCGTTTTTCCGGAGGTACTTCCGGCCTCAGTATAGGGCATATTTCGCCTGAAGCAGCAGCAGGAGGAACCATAGGTCTCGTAAATGACGGAGATCTGATCTCGATTGATATTTCTTCCCGCTCCATCCAGTTGCTGGTAGATGCAGATGAACTGAATCGCAGAAGGCAGGAAATGGAAGCCAGAGGCAAACAGGCCTGGAAACCGGCACAGAGGAACCGGCCGGTTTCTGCCGCCCTCCGGGCCTATGCCTCCATGGTGGCATCGGCAGATACCGGTGCCATCCGCATCGTTGAATAAAAACCTGTTAAACAATCATACATGGAACCTAAGACCAAACAAATGGGAAAATCGGAAAAACAAACCACCCCGACAATTACAGGGGCTGAAGCCGTTGTTAAGTGCCTGCTGGAAGAAGGTGTCAGAGACATTTTTGGGTACCCTGGAGGTTCGATCATGCCTGTATATGATGCTCTTTATGACTACCACGATAAACTGAATCATATACTGGTGCGGCACGAGCAGGGAGCTATTCATGCCGCACAGGCATATGCACGTGTTACAGGAAAGGCAGGCGTGTGTATAGTAACCTCAGGGCCCGGTTCTACCAATCTGACAACAGGTCTTGCCGATGCCATGATGGATTCAACTCCTGTGGTGTGCATTTCAGGTCAGGTAGCCGCTGGCCTTCTTGGTACAGATGCGTTTCAGGAAACAGACATTATAGGTATTTCTATGCCGGTTACCAAGTGGAATACTCAGGTAACCAAAGCCGAAGACATACCGGCCGCCATTGCAAAGGCTTTTTATATTGCCCGATCCGGCAGACCTGGCCCGGTACTGGTAGATATTACCAAAAATGCCCAGTTCGGGAAACTGGAGTTCAGCTATAAACCTTGTACCTTTATACGAAGCTACCGACCCCATATTGAACCGGATATTTCTGCCATTAATCAGGCGGCTGAACTCATCAACAATGCAAAAAAACCCTACGTGCTGTTTGGACAGGGTGTGATTCTGGCCAACGCCGAAGAAGAATTTAAAAGGTTTATTGAAAAAGGCGATATTCCTGCAGCCTGGACACTTCTGGGACTTTCTGCTCTGCCCACAAATCATCCGCTGAATGTTGGCATGCTGGGTATGCACGGAAATTACGGACCCAACATTCTTACCAACGAATGCGATGTACTGATTGCCGTGGGTATGCGCTTCGACGACCGTGTTACAGGAGATGTTACGCGCTTTGCACGCCAGGCTAAAGTTATCCATATGGAAATTGACCCGGCCGAAATCAACAAAAATGTTAAGGCTGAAGTGGCAATTCCCGGCAGTGTAAAAGATACTCTTCCATTGCTGACTGAACGTATCAAACCGGCCAATCATTCCGAATGGATACACCAGTTCAGGGAATTATATAAAATTGAATACGAAAAGGTTATCAGTAAGGTGCTTCATCCTGAAAGCAAAGGAATTACCATGCCGGAAGTAATTCACCTGCTGGCAGAAAAAACAGAAGGAGACGCTATTCTTGTAACCGATGTAGGACAGCACCAGATGATGGGGGCACGGTATTTCCGCTTTAACAAAACCCGCAGTCTGGTAACCTCCGGAGGACTTGGTACCATGGGGTTTGGCCTTCCGGCCGGTCTGGGAGCCAAAATCGGATGCCCCGACCGGACTGTTATAACCATCGTCGGTGATGGCGGTTTTCAGATGACGATGCAGGAAATGGGAACCATCTTTCAAACCGGGGCAGCAGTTAAAATTGTCATTATGAATAATAACTTCCTTGGCATGGTAAGGCAATGGCAGGAACTGTTCTTTGATAAACGTTATGCTTCAACGGAACTGATTAATCCTGATTTTATAAAGCTTTCGGAAGGTTTCAGGATTCCTGCCACCAGGGTTAGTGAACGCAGTAATCTTTCGGAAGCCATTGATGCCATGCTGGCGCATCCGGGACCATACCTGCTTGAAGTAATGGTCGAAAAAGAAGGAAATGTTTTTCCTATGGTACCGGCAGGTGCCGCTGTTTCTGAAATTATGCTCGAACCGAAAAAATCATAAAAAAATGATTCAGGAATTTACTATTACCGCCTTTTCAGAGAACCAGATCGGGCTCCTGAACAGAATTACCAACCTGTTTACCCGCAGGCACCTTAATATTGAAAGCCTTACAGTAGGTGAATCGGCCATAAAAGGGGTGCACAAGTTTACCATTGTTGTGCGCACAACCCGTGAACAGGTAGAAAAGATAACCAAACAGATTGAGAAACTGGTTGAAGTACTGAAGGCATTCTACCTTGCTGAAGATGAAGTGATTCACCAGGAAATAGCATTGTACAAAGTTCGTACTGAAAGCCTTACACAAAGCAACCGGTTTGAGGCTATCATGAGAGAACATAACGCCCGCATACTGGAACTGACGCCCAGGTACACCGTCATTGAAAAAACCGGTCATAAAGAAGATACGCAGAAACTTTTTCATGAACTGGATCAATTTGGAGTACTTCAGTTTACCCGAAGCGGCAGGATTGCAGTAACCCGTTCCAATTACGAATACCTGACCGCATATCTGAAAGAAATTGAAAAACTCAACGAGCAAAATTCCTAATAAATTAAAGTAATATGGCAAAAATCAATTTTGGCGGAGTTATTGAAGAAGTAGTAACCCGCGAAGAGTTTCCACTGGAAAAAGCACGCGAAGTGCTTAAAAATGAAACCATTGCAGTTATCGGCTACGGCGTTCAGGGTCCGGCTCAGTCACTTAATATGAAGGACAATGGTTTCAGGGTCATTGTTGGCCAGGCTCCTGAAATGAAAGGAGACTGGGAAAAAGCTCTGAAGGACGGTTGGGTACCGGGCGAAACCCTTTTCCCCATTGAAGAAGCTGCCTCCCGGGGTACGATTATACAGTACCTTGTTTCTGATGCAGCCCAGCGCCTCCTTTGGCCATCCCTACAGAAATACCTTACAAAAGGAAAAGCCCTTTATTTCTCACATGGTTTTTCCATTACCTATAAAGAACAGACCGGAGTTCTACCGCCTCCTGACATTGATGTTATTCTGGTAGCTCCCAAGGGTTCGGGGACCAGTGTACGCAGGAATTTTCTGGCCGGATCGGGCATCAATTCAAGCTTTGCTGTATATCAGGATTATACGGGCAGGGCGCTCGAACGGACGCTGGCCCTGGGTATTGCTATCGGCTCAGGATATCTTTTCCCCACAACGTTTGAAAAGGAAGTTTATTCCGATCTTACCGGTGAACGCGGAGTTCTTATGGGCGCACTGGCCGGCATCATGGAAGCACAGTACCAGGTTCTCAGAAAAAATGGTCACAGCCCAAGTGAAGCCTTTAATGAAACCGTTGAAGAACTCACGCAAAGTCTCATTCGCCTGGTTGATGAAAACGGAATGGACTGGATGTACGCAAACTGCAGTGTAACAGCCCAGCGGGGTGCTCTTGACTGGAGGCACAGATTCCGTGAAGCCGTTTTACCGGTTTTTGAGCAGCTTTATGAAAGCGTTAAAAACGGAACGGAAACCCGTATAGTACTTGAAAAAACCAGTGGACCTGACTACCGCGACAAGCTGAATGCCGAACTGAAAGAAATGCGGGAATCGGAACTCTGGCAGGCAGGAGCTCAGGTGAGAAAACTTCGGCCCAAGGTTTGATACCAAAAATTTCGTAAATTGAGGCGATCAGTATTCAACGATGCTGGTCGCCTTTTATTTTCAAACGGATGAGCGATCAACGTAAATTCATCCATAGCCTGCTTGTCGGGTTTCTGCTGTGCGCATTGGTTGTGAGCATGTATATTATTTCTTCAGCTTCCGATTTCCCCTTCGTGCAACTCGGGATTCATCCCCGTCATATAGACGGTTTGCTCGGAATACTGACCTCGCCGCTGGTTCATGCCAATATCAATCATTTGATTGATAACACAATACCATTGTTTCTCCTGACGCTGGCCACATTTTATTTTTACCACGATGTGGCATTTCCTGTTTTGCTGACAGGCTGGTTTCTTACCGGTTTCTGGGTATGGATAGGAGCACGGCCGGATGCATGGCACGTGGGGGCCAGCGGAATCATATATTGCCTTGCTTCTTTTTTGTTTTTCAGCGGAATGATAAGAAAACATCCACCTCTGCTGGCTATTTCCCTTCTGGTAACTTTTTTGTACGGTGGAATGGTCTGGGGCATTTTACCGGTGCAAACCGACATTTCCTGGGAATCACACCTTTACGGGGCAATGGCAGGCCTCCTGCTGGCATTTATCTATCGAGGGCAAAATCCGCACCAGGAAGAAGAAGGGGAAGAAGAAGAAGAAGAAGAAGAATTTGAAGGCGAAGACGGAGAAGCAGGAGAAGAAAAAGCAGAGGAAGATGATATGGAATAAGCGTTTCACAATTTCCCGGTTCCTGTTCCGGGTTTGCCTGCGATACAGGGCTTTGAGGAGTACAGATAGGAGTGGCAGGGTTCCAGGGTTCCAGGGTTCCAGGGTTCCAGAGTTCCAGGGTTCCAGAGTTCCAGATTTTCAGAGATTTCCGATTTCCGATTTCCCATTAATGAGGATTTCCGATTTCCGATTTCCCATTTCCTATTAATAAGAATTTCCGATTTATAGAGTGCTCATTTACAGGAAATTGGAAATTGGAAATAGGAAATTTTCAGTGATTTTTGATTTCCCACTAATTAGGTTCCAGGGTTCCAATGTTCCAGAGTTCCAATGTTTCAAAGTTCCAGCATAGAGCGTTGAGCGTATAGCGTAAAGACAATTGCAAATGACGAACGGTAAAAAACAGGAACGTCATTCCCACAGAACCGGGGTTACGGAATAATCTTTCCCATACGTAACCAGGTATAATGAGTGCTTGGAATACCCGGCACAGTTTGAACTCCGGTAAAAACGAAAGTCGCC
>JAAYUG010000024.1 GCA_012517825.1 Bacteroidales bacterium
ACGCTGAATAGTAGCTTGTTAAGATTTTTTTCTGGCACATTTTTTGCAGACTTTCAGGATGATAAATTGCTTTTGTATGAAAAGGATACTGGTTTTTCTGGGGATTGTTCTGCTGGGAGGATTCAATTCACTTTCTGTGCTGGCAGGTTTTGATGCCGACACGGTAAAGACAAAATCGAAGAAGGAAATTCGGGCGGCAGAGCGGGAAAAAGAATACCGGTCGGTGCTTCGGTTGGTTAACAGCCGGCGGTTTGTGCTGGAAGCCGATTATATTTATAACCAGTACGGTGACAGGATTCCGGTTTCCCCCACCATCAATTTCATTATGCTCGATTCGGCGCAGATTGTTATGCAGTATGGAAGCGGCACCGGTGTTGGTGCCAATGGAGTTGGGGGCGCTACGGCCGCGGGCAGGGTTACCCGCTGGGAAATGAATGCCAACGACAGAAAACAAACCATTGATATCCGCATATCGGCGCATACACCCATTGGAAGCTATGACATTTATCTCTATACCGATGGATCGGGCCGTGCCACTGCCCGTGTTACAGGTTTGCGCCCCGGACAGTTGAATTATGACGGGCGGCTTGTACCGCTTCAGGTGTCAAAAGTGTACAAAGGGCAGCATCTCTGATTAATTGGCATTCAGGATGTATCCGGCATTCTTTTTAAGTTTTTCCGGCCCTATCCTGTCTACAGGTGTACCGGAAAAGATGGTGCGGTAATCTGATTCAGAAAGGTGGAGCAGGGAATCTGCAGTAAGTTCGAACAAAGCCGGCGAGGGTTGCAATGCGGGGAGGGAAGTGGGTATTGCTTTTCTGTTCCAGGGGCACACATCCTGACAGATGTCGCATCCGAAAATTCTCCCTTTGAGAAGTGGCCGGAATTCCTCCGGAAATTCTCCTTTATGCTCGATGGTGAGATAGCTGATACAGCGGCGTGCATCAATAACACCGGGCTGAACAATGGCCCTGGTGGGGCAGGCATCCAGACAGCGGGTACAGGTGCCGCAGAAGTTCCGGTCAAAAGGTTGGTCAGGCTCCAGTTCCATATCGGTAACTATGCCTCCGATAAAGACGAACGATCCGAATTGTTTGTTAATAAAAAGGGAGTTTTTTCCCTGCCATCCCAGCCCGGCTTTTACTGCCCAGGTGCGTTCCAGCACCGGCGCTGAATCAACAAAAATTCTTGTTTTTGCGGCAGGATTCCACTGGTTCAGTTCAACGGCAAACCGCCTGAGCATCTTTCTTATTACCTTATGGTAGTCTTTGCCATAGGCATATTTACTGATGGCAGGATCTTCCCGGATGCGGCGAGGATAGTAATTGAGCAGGACAATGATCAGTGATTTTGCCCCCGGAAGAAGAAGACCCGGGTTGATGCGGATATCCGGGTTCCGTTCCATCCAGTCCATGGTGCCATGCATTCCCTGACGGAGCCAGGCAAGCAGGTGTTCTTTTTCCTCAGTAAGAATTTCAGCACGGGCAATGCCACAGGCTGAAAATCCCATTTCCAGGAGCCTCTCCTTTATCTTTTCCTTTATTGGGCCGGAAAAAGGCATGGGATTGGTTTTTAAGGGCCGGAATGGTCAGAGCAGACCCAGTTCAAGCATGGCTTCCTCGCTCATCATATCCTTGTTCCAGGGCGGATTCCATGTGAGCTCCACATCTACCGAGCTGACACCGGGTATGCGACCGACAGCTTCCTTTACGTCCCTCACCACATCATCGGCCAGAGGGCAATTGGGCGCTGTCAGGGTCATTTTTATGTACACGTTGTTGTTTTCGCGTACGTCAATTTCGTAAATAAGGCCCAGATCGAATATGTTGACGGGAATCTCGGGGTCATATACTGTCTTGAGAGCGTTCACGATTTCGGTTTCGAGCTGAAGATAGTTGTTTTCCATAGCGGTATGTTTTAGTGTTGCGACAGAAGTTTTCTTTATTAAACAACCGGGTTTACTGCCTGTTCATCTTTGCCTCCCATGCCAGAGCATAAAGTTTCATTTGTTTGAGCATGGCGAGGAGTCCGTTTGCACGGGTGGGGGAAAGGTTTTCCCTCAGGCCGATGCGGTCAATAAAATAAAGTTCGGCTTTCACAATATCTTCGGGTTTTTGCCCCGACAAAACACGTACGAGCAGGGCAACAATTCCCTTTACAAGGAGGGCGTCGCTATCGGCGAAGTAGTATATTTTGCCGTCTTTCAACTCGGCGGCCAGCCATACACGGCTCTGACAGCCTTCAATCAGGTATTCCTTAGTCCGGTATTTCTGATCAAGGGGAGGGAGTTCCCGGCTCATTTCAATCAGATAGGCATACCGGTCCATCCAGTCGTCATAGGCTGAAAATTCTTCAATAACCTGGTCCTGAATTTCGTTGATTGTCATGGTTAACGTGATAATACGGTGATTGCTTTACGGATTCCTTCGCAGAGGCGATCCACTTCTTCGGTGGTATTATAGAAAACCAGGGAAGCGCGCACGGTTCCTTCGATTCCGTAATGATCCATCACCGGCTGGGCGCAATGCATGCCGGTACGCACGGCAATGCCCAGTTTGTCAAGAATCATACCGGTATCGTAAGGATGGAGGTTTCGGACAAGAAACGAGAAAATGGCAATTTTCCCCGGCGCATCGCCGAAGAATCGGATTCCTTCAATTTCAGAGAGCTTCGCACGGGCATAGCGGCCCAGTTCTTCCTCATGCCGCCGGATATCGTCCCAGCCTGTTTTCTGAAGAAACCGGAGGGCTTCACCAAGGCCAATGACTCCGGCAATGTTGGGTGTTCCGGCTTCGAACTTAAGAGGAACTTCGGCGTAGTCGGTATGATCGAAATGCACGCATTCCACCATTTCGCCTCCTCCCTGCCAGGGAGGAAGTTCCTCAAGCCATTTTTCCTTGCCGTACAGTACCCCCGTACCGGTAGGGCCATAGATCTTGTGCCCTGAAAAGACGTAGAAATCACAATCCAGGTACTGAACATCAACAGGAAGGTGCTGAACAGCCTGGGCTCCGTCTACAAGCACGGGTATATTCCGTGCATGGGCCATCTGAACAATTTCTTTCACGGGGTTAACCGTACCCAGGGTATTGGAAGCATGAGCAACGGCCACGATGCGGGTTTTCTCGTTCAGCAGTTTTTGAAAGGCTTCCAGATCAAGAATGCCGGGGTCGCGGAAAGGAATGACCCGGAGCAGGGCGCCTTTCCGCTGGCAAAGCATCTGCCAGGGAACGATGTTGGAATGGTGTTCCATTTCGGAGACAATAATTTCATCGCCCCGGTTTACATATTTTTCGCCGAAGCTGAAGGCTACCTCATTGATTCCTCCTGTTGTGCCGGAGGTAAAAACGATTTCTTCAGGCCGGGCGGCATGAAGAAACTCCTGCACTATTTTCCGCACGTTTTCGTATTCTTCGGTAGATTGTTCACTCAGGTAGTGAACCCCGCGATGAATGTTGGAATAGGTTTCCCTGTAAACACGGTTCAGTTTATCCAGAACAGCCTGTGGCTTCTGGGTGGTGGCGGCATTGTCGAAATAAACAAGCTGATGGCCATGAACCTTTTGGTTGAGGATCGGAAACTGGTTGCGGATATCAGACAGGTTCAGCATAAAGTATTGTATCAGTATGCCAGCACAAAAGTAAAGTAAATTTGAAATGATTCACTTTTCAGCAGCAGTGCATGGGGCAGGAGTTGCAGGGCGAGAGTTCACGCCGGAGCCGTTTGTTTACCAGGTCGGCAATGCGGGCGCGGAGCGGAACAACAGGAATATTGGCAAGCACTTCGTTGGCAAAGGCAAACATCAGCAGGAAGCGGGCTTCTTCGTAGCCAATTCCGCGGGAACGAAGATAAAACATGGCATCCTTGTCGAGCTGTCCTACGGTTGCTCCGTGCGAACATTTAACATCGTCGGCATAAATTTCCAGTTGGGGCCGGGTGTTCATCCTGGCATCATCGGTGAGCAACAGGTTGTTGTTTTTCTGGTAGGCATTGGTCTTTTGCGCGCCGGGCTGAACGACAATCCTTCCGCTGAAGGCTCCGGATGAAAAATCATCCAGGATGCCCTTGAAGAATTGTCTGCTCTCGCAATGAGGTGCCGCATGTTCCACCCATGTAAAATTATCTACATGCTGACCCTGGTCGGTCATGAAAAGTCCGGATGAAACGTTGGAACCGCCTTCTCCGGCCATCCTTACGAAAAGATTGTTTCTCACAATGCCCCCGTGCAGGGTTATTGCCGTGGAATTGACGTAGCTTTCCTTTTCCTGATAAATAAACCGATGATTGAGCAAGGCAGAGGCATTATGCTGGTTCTGCATCTTGGTATAGTTGAGTCTGGAACCACTACCGGCATAAATTTCGGTAACGGCATTTGAAAGAAAGGGCTGGGGCGATAGGGTGTGGTCGCAGACAATGATCTCTGCCGTACTGTTTTCTTCAAGGATGATGAGGTTACGGTACTGCACCAGGAGGGGTATTTCATGCATCTGGATGTTGATGATCTGGATGGGTTTGTCGGGTGTGGCGTGGCGCGGAACATAAACGAAAATACCATCGCGGGCAAAGAGAGTGTTCAACGAGACCAGCCCTTCTTCCCTTAAACCGGCGTACCGATTGTAATGCCGGGCCACCAGATCGGGATAGCGGCGGGAAGCTTCCATCAGGCTTCCCACGATTACTCCGTTGGGCAGTTCGTGCAATGATCCTCCATGGTTGTGGAAAAAACCGTTCAGCAAAATGGCGTAATGAGTATCGAGTGCAGGCACATCGCAGCGGAATATGTCGTCTATCTGGAATTCAATCCGCTGGGGGGTAATGTAATTCGTATAATCTTTCCGGAAAAGGGCAGGGACGTCAAGGTATTTATAGTCTTCCGAGCGGAATTTCGGGAGCCCCAGTTTAATGAAATTATCAAATGCATTTGCCCGATGCCGGTTCAGTACATCGGACGATGCGGACAGAATTACCTGGCTGTTGGCCTTGTAAAAGGCAGTCAGTTTTTCATCGGGCAGTATATCTTTTTCAATCGTTTCCATAGTCATCGGTAAAAAGCTGCAAATCCAGCAAAGCAAGAGGCATCAGGCCTCATTTTCTTCTTTAATCCATTCATATCCCTTTTTTTCGAGCTCAAGAGCCAGTTCTTTGCCGGCACTGCGGACTATCCGGCCATTATAAAGCACGTGCACGAAATCGGGCACAATGTAATCGAGGAGGCGCTGGTAGTGGGTAATGAGGATGGTTGCGTTATGGGGCGAACGCAGTTTGTTGACACCCTTGGCTACAATGCGCAGAGCATCGATGTCAAGGCCGGAATCCGTTTCATCCAGAATGGCAAGGCGCGGTTCAAGAACAGCCATCTGAAAGATTTCGTTCCGTTTCTTTTCGCCGCCGGAGAATCCTTCATTTACCGACCGACCTGTAAGCTG
>JAAYUG010000025.1 GCA_012517825.1 Bacteroidales bacterium
GATAAGTCAATAGAAACAAGTTGTTTACATGTTTTTTGTGTTTCTGTTGACTAATCTTGGTTTATCGGTAAAGCGCTTCAAGAACCTCATTCACTTTCCTGCCCGTTTCGCCCGGTATCGCAGGTTCACGGTTTTCACGCACAGCTTCGATAAAATCGGCAACCAACGGCCGGTGGGGATTATGAAACGAAAGATGGGTCTCAGGTACTTCCCCTCCCGGAAGCTTCAGCACCATCTTTCCCTCATTCAATGAAAGCACCTCTGCCGATGCGTTGGTACCGAAAATTTCCAGCAGATCCTGACGCGTACTGATACTGTGCGATACGGTTATGGTGGCCAGTGCATTGTTTGCAAACCGCAGCAGGGCTATCGCCGTGTCCTCAACTTCCCGGATCAGCTTTACACTGGTCATCATTCCTTTTACTTCAGCAATATCTCCAAGAATGTACATCAGCATTTCAATGCGGTGGCATCCAAAATCAAACATAGGCCCCCCGCCGGCTTTGTCTTTTTCAAGAAACCAGTGCCGTGGATGGTCGGGAGGCACATCAAACGACTCAAAAGCAGTACAGTGCGCATATACTACATTCCCGAGCCGGCCGGAAGAAATAATTTCACGGATGCGTTTTACAACAGGATAAAAATGCCGGTAATACGCTATACCCAGTTTAACATTGTGATTTCTGCAGGCTTCTATCATGGCATCGCATTCAGCAACCGAAAGGGCCATGGGTTTTTCGCATAAAACATGCTTGCCGCATTCGGCAGCGCGGATGGCCATGGGCGCATGCATAAAAACCGGTGTGGCAATATATACCCCGTCAATTTCCGGATCAGAAACCAGGTCCTCCCATCGGGAATAGCTTTTAGGTACCCCAAGAGATGCGGCAAAAGCAACAGCCTGTTCTTCCTGCTTCCGGCTCACAGCGATAATTTCAGAACCCGGTGTGTCCTGAAGCGCCGAGGCAACTCTCTTGCGTACAATATCCCCGGCTCCGATCAGCCCCCAGCGAAAAGGCTTTGTTTTTTCGTTCATAGTTTCTGTCTCTTCGTTTATAAATTTACTCTTTCCAGGAAAAGAAAGCTAATATAGAAATTATCCTGTTTGGTTTATCAGAAACTCCTTAATATGTTCACTTGAAAATAAGATATCTGATCACCTATTGAACCATTGACGCTTTGCATTAGAAAATCCTTTCAGGAAATGCAGAAAAACGAATTCTGGGCTCATGCCCGATATATTCTACAACCCGTTCCATAATGCCAGCCAGAAAGGAATAGCCGGCAAACAGACAATCAGACTCAGGATCATCATGCTTCCGGCCAGTTGTTCGTCCCCGCCGTAGCGGTTGATCTGAAGCATAATGGCCGTAGCAGGCGGAGAAGCAGCCTGGATAATCAGGGTCTGCGCCAGCAGTGCGTCAGACCTTCCAACCCCTGTCCATACAACCATTAGCATCATAAGGGCCGGCATCAGCAGAAATTTAACGGATAATACCCGCAAGGCATCTTTTAATCCGGGAACCTTTCTCAGGGAAATTCCCCCGATAATAGCCCCGAGAGCAAAATTGGCAAGAGGAACCGTAGCAGTGCCAAGGGTATGAACAGTTTCCGTTACAAATGAAGGAATCGCTCCCTCCAGCTTTGCAAGAACAAGGATTATGGCCAGAACATTAGCTACAAACGGAGGATTTATAAAACCCGGCCAGCGGGAAGAATTGGAATGAACGCCGGTGGAAAGCATTTTTCCGACACTCCACAAAAAAGGACTCAGGCCGAGAATCATGAGAAAAACATACAGGGCATATTGTTCAAACTGCGACGGAAACAGCATCTGACCCAGGGGCAAGGCAAGATATCCTGCATTCTGCATGCTGGCTATGGGCAGAAGATTTCTTTTCCCGGGCAATTCCTTCCGGAAGAAGACCCAGGCCACAGCAAGCCCAAAGGCCGATAATGCTATGGCCACCAGAGGCAGAACAAACCAGAATGGAATCTCTGCCGGTCTGAACGTTGAGATAATATTCGAAAAAATCAGGCAGGGAAGAAACAATGCCACAATCAGGTTGGTCAGTGCCTTCACCTCGGCCTTCCCGAATACTTTAACCCTCACCAGCACGGCCGCAAGCAAAATTACAAGGTACACCTTTGCCTGTGCCTCCAGAACCGTAACAAAGGTGGTCTGAAACATATCGTACCCTCTTCAATGAAACGACAAATCTAATAAAAAGCCGGTCATTGGCAGTATAAATGCAGTCCATTGACCATACATTGTAAAAAAAACAAGGGTATGAGCAGGAAACTGTTCCCGTTCATCAGAGAAGGAAAGCAATTCAAGGAGAAACGGTGCAATCGTTTAACTGTTCGAAAAGCCTCTTAAATTATACTGCCGTTCCGGGATGCCGTAAACAATGTGCCGTGCTGAAAGCATGAAAACATCAGAGCATAAAAGCATATTTGCTATCTTTACCAAAAAAATATGTTCACCATGAAGCATTTGTTTATTGCCGTTTTGCTTATCATTCCGGCTTTTCTCCGGGCCGGCGAACCTTCCCGTGATTATTTTCCCGACCTGAAAGGATGGAAAAAACCTTCCACTATACAGACCTACACCCCGGAAAACCTCTGGAACATTATTGACGGAGCGGCCGAAAGCTACCTCGCCTATGATTTCAGGGAACTGTATATGGGTGAATACAAAGGAAAAAACGGTTCCTACCTCACCCTCGAAATCTATCGCCACCAGACTCCCGAAAACGCCTTCGGCATCTTCCGGTCCGAAAAGCCTTCCGATGCCGTGCCTGCAACTGTCGGAGCAGAAGCTTACATCGGCGATGATTTTCTGAATTTCCTCTCCGGTTGTTTTTATGTAAAAATCCGATCGAAAGATGCCTCTCCGGCAATCAAAGAAGCCATGACCACCCTGGCGAAGCTGGTGAACGAAAAACTGGGAGGATACAATTCCCTCCCGGAACCTTTGACCTGGTTTCCGGCCGAAAACAAGGTTCCTGGCAGCGATATGTACATCAATTCGGGTTTTCTTGGCTATTCTTTTCTGAACAAGGCATTTACAGCCGAATACGAACTCAATTCCACCCGGTTCAATGCCTTTCTTATCGTTATGCCCGATCAGGCATCGGCCCTGCAGGTACTTAAAGAATACCTTGCCTCCCTCAACTCCGGCGAAACGCCCGAACCTGAAAAAAGATACTTTCTGAACGATAAATACAACGGACCAATTACCCTGTCGGTTAAAAACTGCTGTTTAATGGGGGTTTACAACACCAGCGACAGGGAAACCGGCAGCCTGCTCCTCGATAAGCTTGAGAAAAACATTGTCTGCCGGTAATTCTTCCTGCCATGCTGGTCTTTTCACCCTGCCTGGAGATTTTCTTCGGTTCCCTTCCGTTTACCGAACGCATGCAGGCCATCTCGTCCCTGGGATACACCCATTACGAATTCTGGAGCTGGTGGGATAAAGATCTGAATGCTATCGCCGAAAAGAATGAAGAACTGGAATTAACCACCCAGGCTTTCTGCACGCAGTTTGTTTCCCTGGTTGACCCGAATCTTCAGAATGCTTATCTGGACGGCCTTGCAGAAACCATTGAAACAGCAAAAAAACTTAAGGCAAACATCATCATTTCGCAGGTAGGAAATGAATTACCTGACATCCCCCGCTCCCGGCAAAAGGATACCATACTGGCCGGCCTCGAAAAAGCCGCCGTTCTGATGAAAAATACCGGCCTTACCCTTGCCATCGAGCCATTGAATGTGCTGTTTGATCATCCCGGATACTTTCTTGTGCATTCCCAAGAAGCGTTTGAAATCGTCAGTGCAGTGGGCAGTTCCGACATTCAACTGCTTTTCGATATCTACCATCAGCAAATCAGCGAAGGAAACCTGATCCCCAATATCAGAAAATATGCTTCCTGCATTGCCCATTTCCATATGGCCGACCATCCGGGAAGGCACGAACCCGGAACAGGGGAAATCCATTACGGGAATGTTCTGCAGGAAATCGAAAAACTTAATTACAAGGGGACCATCGGCATCGAACTGTTCCCTCTGAACAACGACCACCGGCAGGTACTTTCCGATCCTCTTTTTTTCCGCTTCATGCAGTGCGACGGAGGGATGCACTGAAAACCTGAAAAGGTTGGTAATGGAGCCTTAAGCTTACAATGCTGTATGAGGGAAGCGAAAAAATGCATTCTCTTGCTTGAAAAATTTTTAAAAAAGAGAAATTATTGTGCAAACTTTCCACGAATATTGTTGTCATAGTTTATTGTAATTTCATGTTTCACCATATGCAGATCACGACCAAAACAGCTATTGTTTTTACCATTATGGTCGGCGCAGGAATGACGCTGATTTCCTGCAAAAAATCGTCCGATCAGAATGGAAGGATAAACCGCCAGCGGGTTCCTGTTGTTAATGTCCTGGTAGTCCAACCCCGGCCGGCCGATGAGATGGCCGATGCAGTGGGGACACTTCTTCCTGCTGAAGAAGTAGAACTCCGGCCCGAAGTCCCGGGAAAAATCATAGAACTCAATTTCAGGGAAGGTAGTTTGGTGCGCAAAGGCCAGTTGCTCGTCAGACTGAAGGATGATGACCTGGAAGCCCAGATGCGAAAAACCAATCTTCAGCTCGATATGGCGGAAAAGGACGAGTTCCGCAAAAGAAAGCTTCTTGAAATTCAGGGAGTGAGCCAGGAAGAGTATGATGCTGCCCTCCATCTTGTGAACACCCTGAGGGCAGACCTTGATCTGCTGAAAGCACGACTTGATCAGATGAGAATCTATGCTCCCTTTGACGGGAAAATCGGTCTGCGCTCTGTGAGTCCGGGTGCTTATGTATCTCCATCAACCGTCATTGCCACCCTTCAGCAAACCAACCCGATGAAGCTCGAATTTTCGGTACCTGAGCGAATTGCTTACGGGGTTGCATCAGGCAAACCCTTGCGGTTTACTGTCGGCGATTCCAAAACGGTTTATTCCGGCACAATTTACGCAACCGAACCCGGCATTGACCCTTCAACCCGGTCATTAAAAGCCCGGGCTCTTGTTTCAAATCCTGAAGGAAAACTTATGACTGGTTCCTTTGCCCGCATCAACCTCCTTCTTGAACATTTTCCTGAAGCATTTGTCATACCGGCACAGGCCCTCGTTCCGAAACTCGACGGCCAGATGGTGTACCTGATTGAAAACGGACTATGCAAGTCATCCGATGTGGATGTTACCATGCGCACCGACAGCAGTGTGGTGGTAACCAGGGGCTTAAAAACAGGTGATTCCCTGATCATTTCCGGTCTGTTGCAGGTACGTGTCAATGCCCCTGTCAATGTAATGCCTTCAGGAAAAACCAATTAATGTTCCGGCTATGAACATTTCCTCCCTCAGCATAAACCGTCCCGTTCTGGCAACGGTCATGTCACTGATCATTCTTCTTTTCGGGATTATCGGTTTTACCTACCTTGGCGTGCGCGAATATCCCAATGTTGATCCTCCTGTTATTACTGTATCGACCACCCTTACCGGAGCCAATGCACAGGTGATTGAGTCGCAGGTAACCGAGCCCCTCGAAGCATCCATTAACGGCATTGCCGGAATCAGCAGTATTTCCTCAACAAGCAGTGAAGGACGAAGCAATATTTCTGTTGAATTTGAACTGGGCACCGATCTGGAAGCCGCTGCCAATGATGTGCGCGATAGGGTTTCCCGTGCCATTAACCGCATTCCGCCCAATGCCGACCCCCCGGTTGTGAGCAAAGCCGATGCCAATGCCTTCCCTATCCTCTCTCTCACCATCCAGAGCGACAGAAGGAATTTGCTGGAGCTGAGCGATATTGCCAACGACATTTTCAAGGAACGGTTGCAGACAATACCCGGTGTAGGACAGGTGAACATCTGGGGAGAGAAACGGTATTCCATCCGTCTTGCTATTGATCCGGAAAAAATGGCCGCCTATGGTGTAACCCCTCAGGATGTTCAGTCAGCGGTTTCCCGCGAAAATATTGAATTACCTTCCGGCCGCATTGAAGGCTACCAGACCGAACTCTCCATAAGAACCCTCGGTCGGCTCGACCATCCGCAGGAATTCAACCATCTGATCATCCGCGAAAGCAACGGAGCCATGATCCGTTTTTCCGACATCGGAGAGGCCTATTTTGCTCCCGAAAACGACCGTACCCTCCTGCGTGGAAACCAGAAAATCCCCATGGTTGCGGTTGCCCTCTCCCCGCAACCCGGAGCAAACTACATCGATATTGCCAACGAATTTTATAAACGGGTTGAAACCCTCCGCCAGGAAATTCCTTCCGATATCCAGCTTGGAATTGCCCTGGATGCAACACGCTCCATCCGCAAAGCCATCAAGGAAGTGGAAGAAACCATCCTCATCGCCTTCACCCTCGTCGTCCTGATTATCCTTTTCTTCCTCCGCAACTTCCGCACCACCCTCATCCCGGTTGTGGCAATACCGGTATCCCTCATCGGTTCATTCTTCGTCATGTATATTGCCGGGTTCAGCATCAACATCCTCACCCTCCTGGCCATCGTTCTTGCAACAGGCCTTGTGGTGGATGATGCCATTGTAGTTATGGAAAACATCTACCATAAGATCGAAGGCGGCATGGAGCCCATGAAAGCCGGCCATGAAGGTTCAAAGGAAATTATTTTCGCCATCATTTCCACCACCATCACCCTTGCTTCGGTCTTTCTGCCCATCATTTTTCTTCAGGGTCTCACCGGCAGGTTGTTCAGAGAATTTGGCATTGTAATGGCCGGTGCCGTGATCATCTCGGCTTTTGTGTCCCTTACGCTGACTCCCATGATGAGCGCACGGTTCATCCGGAAACGCAAAAGAGAAAGCCGCTTTTTTGCGACCACCGAAAAGCAGATGAATCAGCTCATCAGCTTTTACCGGAATTCCCTTACCCGTTTTGTCGAAAAACGATGGATAGCCTTTCTTATCATGGTGGTAGCTGTTACGACTATTGTCGTATTATGGCGCATGCTTCCGGCCGAACTGGCTCCGCTGGAAGACAAAAGCCAGCTCACCATTGTTTCCACAGCACCGGAAGGCACTTCATTCGAAAAAATGGACGATTATGTTCTTCTGCTGCTGGAGACAATTGATACCCTGCCTGAAAAGGAAGCCTATACTGCTATTACTTCACCTGGATTCGGCGGCGGTGCTGTAAATTCCGCTTTCATCAGAATTCTTCTTACCGACCCCTCTACCCGCGAACGAACGCAACAAGAGCTGGCCGATGATCTTACCCGCCGTTTCAGCAAATACACCTTTGCCCGCACCCTGGTAACCCAGGAACAGACTATTGGAACCACAAGGGGAACAGGCCTTCCGGTACAGGTAGTTCTTCAGGCCCCCAATTTCAACAAGCTCAAAGAAGCGTTGCCGAAGTTCATGGAAAAAGTTCAGGAAAGTCCTATGTTTCAGGTAGCCGATGTAAACCTGAAATTCAATAAACCCGAGCTGGTTGTGGAGATCGACCGTGACCGGGCAAAAGCCCTCGGGGTATCGGTTTCCGACATTGCACAGACCCTCCAGTTGCTTTACAGCGGCCAGCGTTATGGGTACTTCATCCGGAATAACAAACAGTATCAGATCATCGGACAGGCCAGACGAACGGACCGGAGCCAACCTGCCGACATGAAGAGCATTTATCTGAGAAACAGCCGCGGAGAGCTGATCCAGCTCGAAAACCTTGTGAGAACCTCTGAACAGAGCAACCCACCCCAGCTTTACCGCTATAACCGGTACATTTCAGCTACCGTTAGCGCAGCCCCTGCCCCCGGAACCACCATCGGCCAGGGTATTGAGGAAATGCGGCGCATCGCCGATGCAACCCTTGACGAAACCTTTTCCCTTGCCCTTACCGGAGCTTCCAAAGATTTCGCTCAGAGCAGCGGAAGCCTTCTGTTCGCATTCATGCTGGCCCTTATCCTCATTTATCTGGTGCTGGCCGCCCAGTTCGAAAGCTTCCGCGACCCGCTCACCATCATGCTTACCGTGCCGCTGGCGGTGGCAGGTGCCCTGCTATCCCTCCTGCTGTTCAATCAAACGCTTAACATCTTCAGCCAGATAGGCATGATCATGCTCATCGGTATCGTAACCAAAAACGGCATTCTGATTGTCGAATTCGCTAATCAGCGCCGCAGAGCAGGCCTCGCTATTAAGGAAGCCGTTATCGATGCAGCTACCCGGCGTTTCAGACCCATTATCATGACCAGCCTTGCCACCATCCTCGGCGCCATGCCCATTGCCTTCGCCATAGGAGCTTCGGGCAAAAGCCGCGTGCCGATGGGGATTGCTATCATAGGCGGCCTCCTGCTCGGACTCATCTTTACCCTCTATGTTATTCCCGCTCTCTACACCTACATTACCAGCAAAAAAATAACCCGCTGAAACAGCCCCGCCAGATGAATTACAGAAAGAAAAATATTCTCGTTCCGTTCTTTTTATCCTTCATGAAAATGGTGCGTATACAAACTCTTCTCCTGATCATAGGCAGTACTCTTGCCATGATTACCCGTCCGGTGCAGGCCCAGGATACTATATCACTGGCCGAAGTAATCGCTACCGGTCTGGAACAGAACTTTTCCATCCGCCTGGCCCGCATCGATGCCACCATCGCTGAAAATAACAACACCCTGGGTAAAGCAGGCTTCCTTCCAACCCTCACGGCCACAGGTACCAAAAGCTGGACTGTGAACAACACCAAACTGGAATTCTTTTCCGGTGACGTAAGGGAAGGGAAAAATGCCCACTCAGACAATTTCAATCCCAATGCCACCCTTACATGGACAATCTTTGACGGATTCAATATGTGGATCAGCAAAAAGCGCCTGAATGAACTGGAAAACATGGGTGAAATTCAGGCCCGAATCGCCGTCGAAGAGAATGTGATCCGGATGGTGGCAGCTTATTATCAGATTGTTCAGCAGGAAATGCTTCTCGATGTTATCCGGGAAGCTCTGTCGCTTTCACTGGAAAGAAAAAAGCTGTCGGAAGCCCGTATCCGGTATGGTGCCGATTCAAAGCTTGACCTCCTGCAGGCATTGTCTGACCTCGATGCCGACAGCGCCCGTCTGCTGCAGGCGGAGAATATAGTACAGCAACTGAAAGCCGACCTGAACGTCCTGATGGGCCGTGACCCGCAAACTTCCTTCTTTGTGAAAAAAGACATTCCTGTTGCCGAGAGCCTTCTCATGGAACCCCTGCTCGAAAAATCGCTGGAAAATAACGCTATGCTTCTGGCCGCCCGCAGCAATACAAAACTGGCCTCGCTCGGCACCAAACAGGCCATGGGCAACTTTTTCCCCCGCCTGTCATTCTATACAGCCTATAACTACAATATTTCCCACGCCCAGATCGGCATTATGAAACAAAATAAAAGCTATGGCTACACTTATGGTCTCACGGCAAGTTTCCCCCTCTTCGAAGGATTTAACCGCAACACCGATCTGAAAAATGCCCGACTCCTGCAGCAGTCGGCAGAAATATCATACCAGGCACAGGAACTGGCACTCCGCTCCGATGTGTATAAAACCTACCGGGATTATTCCAACGCGCTGGCACTCATTCGCATGGAAACCCGTAACCTGGAAATGGTGCGCGAAAATGTCGCCATAGCGGCCGAAAAATACAGGCTGGGAACCCTCAGTGCCATTGACCTGAGAACAGTACAGCAGAAACAAATCGATGCCGAAAGCCGCCTTATTTCGGCCAAAGTACAGGCCAAACAGGCCGAACAGGAACTCCTCCGCCTGAGCGGCGAATTGTACAAATTGTTACAAGAATAAACCTGCTGAAGGATGTTCATTGAAAGGTTCTTGCGTGAACCATTTGAAACATCCGTTGTTATTCTGCCATGTTGAAAAATTCTATTCATCCCTCAGAAGACAGAAGGCAAAATCTTTTTTTCATTTTGTCAGGCATTTTTATCGGCAACGTGCTCCTGGCTGAACTGGTAGGAACCAAAATCTTTTCTTTTTCAGCTTTGCTCGAACCCCTGGCAGATGCGGGAAAGCCTTTCCCCCTGCAGATCAACATGAGCGTGGGCGTTCTCATCTGGCCATTTGCCTTTATCCTTTCTGACATAACAAATGAATATTTTGGCAAAGCAGGAGTAAGGAAAATGTCGTTCCTGGCTGCAGCAATCGTCATTTTCGCTTCGCTGGTTATTATGCTGGCCACATCCCTGCCCCCGGCTTCCTTCTGGAAAGAACTTAACGGTACCGACCCTGCAGGAAATCCCCTTGACATCAATTATGCCTATTCCCTGATATTCCGACAGGGAATTTCCATCGTAATCGGCTCAGTAACCGCTTTCCTTGTAAGCCAGTTTGTCGATGTGTATGTATTCATTTACCTGCATGCATTGACGGGCTCCAAAGCTCTCTGGTTGCGAGCCACCGGTTCAACCATCGTTTCACAGCTTATCGACAGTTATATTATCCTCTTCATCGCCTTTTACCTTATGGGAAACTGGAATCTGAAGCAGGTGTTTGAAACAGGAACCATGCAATATCTGTACAAAATTTCCTTTGCCATTCTGCTCACCCCTCTTCTTTATCTGGCCCACTATTTGATCGAGCGGTACCTCCATGCGCAACCCACCCGGCAACACGACAACCCAACCATCAAAAACCACAATTACACCCCGAACTGAGGCCAAACATTACAATATCAGTCGGTTGGCACTGCTCGCCAACCGACTGATAGGTAAAACTTCTTCCGGGGATGTCGAAAAACGAAGTTTTGAGACATCCCCCACCCCACATCTTACCCCATTCATATTTTACAACATATTAAAAATCCCTTATTCCTTTATATTTGCAAAAATGCATGTTTAACTAAACCTTTAAAACCGTGAAACTACCGATGATAGTACTTTTCTCTGCCGCCCTGCTGGCAGGCTGTACAGGTGCCAAAAAGGAAAATCCTTTCTTTTCTGAATTTGATACTCCCTTTGGAGTGCCTCCCTTCGACAAAATTAAAAACGAACATTTCCTGCCCGCTATTCAGGAAGGAATAAAACAGAATGCCAGAGAAATAGAAAAAATCGCCTCCAATAAAGAGGCTCCCACTTTCGAAAACACCATCCTTGCCCTTGACCGCTCGGGTGAAATGCTCGAAAGAGTAACACCGGTATTCTTTAACCTCTATTCGGCCAATACCAACGATGAGTTGCAGAAAATCAACCAGGAGGTTACTCCCATCCTCACCAAACACATGGACGACATCTTCCTCAACGGAAAACTGTTCAGCCGTGTGAAAGCCGTTTACGATGCCAGGGAAAGTCTCAACCTGAACCCTGAACAGATGAAACTGCTCGACAATACCTACAAGAATTTTGTGCGTTCAGGAGCCGACCTGCCCGAGGCGGAAAAGGAAAAACTCCGTCAGATCAACCAGGAACTGTCGATGCTTTCGGTTAAATTCGGCGATAACCTGCTGGCCGAAAACAAAAATTACCAGCTGGTTATTGACAACCCTGCCGATCTGGAAGGAATGCCCCAGAGTGTCATTGATATGGCCGCACAGACAGCAAAAGAACGCAACCTCGAGGGAAAATGGGTCTTCACTCTCGATGTGCCCAGCATCGTTCCGTTCCTGCAGTATAATAAAAACCGGGCTTTGCGTGAGCAAATCAAAACAGCTTATGCCAACCGTGCTAACCACGATAACGAATACGACAACAAAAACATCATCTCCCGCCTGGTCAAACTGCGTCTCGAAAAAGCCAGAATGCTCGGTTTTGATACGTATGCCGATTATGTGCTCGACCGCAATATGGCGAAAATACCGGCCAATGTGTACGATCTTCTCATGCGCCTGTGGAATGCCGCCCTGCCGGTAGCCAAAAAAGAAGCCGCCGACATGCAGAAAATGATCGACCAGGAAAAAGGAGGCTTTAAACTGGCTAAATGGGACTGGTGGTATTATGCCGAAAAAGTACGCAAGCAAAAATATGATCTTGACGAAAACATGCTCCGCCCGTATTTTGAGCTGAACAACGTTCGCGAAGGAGTATTTTACACAGCGAACCGTCTGTATGGAATCACCTTTAAACCCTTGCCCGACCTGCCCAAATACCACCCCGATGTTCAGTCGTTCGAAGTACTCGATAAAGATGGTTCGCACCTCGGAATTCTCTACCTCGACTTCTTCCCGAGAGCCGGGAAACGGGGCGGTGCCTGGTGCACTGAGTTCCGCGAACAGGTTAAGGATGAAAAAGGAAACCGGGTACCTCCGGTGGTTTCTATCGTAACCAACTTTACCGTTCCCTCAGGAAATACCCCCTCCCTGCTTTCACCCGACGAAGTGGAAACCTTCTTCCATGAATTCGGCCATGGCCTCCATAGCCTCTTTGCCGACTATACCTACCGAGGTACCGCCGAAGTTCCCCGCGACTTTGTGGAACTTCCTTCCCAGATTATGGAACACTGGGCCTTTGAACCCGAAGTCCTTCAGGTATATGCCAAACATTATCAGACGGGAGAAGTTATTCCTTCCAACCTCATCAGCAAAATCGTGGAAAGCGGCAAGTTCAATCAGGGTTTTGCTACGGTTGAATATCTCGCTGCATCTATCCTTGATATGGACTATCACACGGTAAAAGACACCACGCCGGTGAATGTTCCTTCCTTTGAAAAACAGTCAATGGACCGAATCGGTCTGATTCCTGAAATTGACCCACGTTACCGCAGTACCTATTTTGCCCATGTTTTCTCCGGCGGGTATTCTGCAGGCTATTACAGTTATATCTGGGCCGAAGTACTCGACTGCGATGCGTTTGCTGCCTTCAAGGAAAAGGGAAATATCTTCGACCAGCAAACAGCCCAGGCGTTCCGTGACCACATCCTCTCCCGCGGGGGTATGTACGAGGCAATGGATATGTACCGTGCCTTCCGTGGCAAAGAACCTTCCATTGAACCCCTGCTCGAAAAACGAGGACTGAAGTAATGTGAGGCGGGCGGTTCGCCGCCTGCCATTCGCTCAGGACTATACGCTTTACACTATTGTTTATCCTGCACTTAAAAATCTCAAATCACAACTCACAAATTGAACTTAAACACCCGAAACGCTGGAACCCTGGAACTTTGAAACCCTGGAACATTGGAACCTTGGAACTCTGGAACCTCATTAGCGGGAAATCAAAAATCACTGAAAATTTCCTATTTCCAATTTCCAATTTCCTGTACGAGATCACGCTATGAAAACTCAAACACATTAATTGGAAATGGGAAATGGGAAATCGGAAATTTCGTTATCGGAAATCGGAAATCCTTGGAACTCTAAACCCAATCCCCCTCTTTACGCTCTACGCTTTACGCTCTACGCTATCACACAAATCTACAATATAAGGCATTAATATCTTCAAAATCACAAATCGAACCTAAAACCTGAACCCCTGAAACTCTGGAACTTTGGAACGCTGGAACATTGGA
>JAAYUG010000026.1 GCA_012517825.1 Bacteroidales bacterium
AAGGGAATGACAGCAAAAAGCAAACTGTAAAAAAGAGATTTCATTGGCAGAACATTGTTTTTGTTCTTTCTTATTCCTGACCTGCCGCAATTACAAACTCCTCATTGAGGCCGTAATCGAGCTGATCATATTGATTGCCGGAAGGCTGAACAGCAGGTGCATATTTGAAACTCCAGGGAGTTACAATGCCTCTTTGCCGCACAAAATGGAATGGCCCCAAAAGATTCTTCAGCGATCCGTACACGATAACTTCCACTTTGTTTTCACCTTTTTTACACCAATTTTCCAGTGAAAGCACATACGGCGGAGAAAAAATGACTCCGGCTGACTTCCCGTTGATTTTCACTTCGGCTACGGTACCATTCCAGTTTTTCAGCTGAATCTGAATGTTTTTTGTTTTTTTCTGAAGGTTAAATGTACCGGAATATGAAATCCTGTCGGCATAAAAAGGCAAGCCCTGTGTTTTCCATGGTCCATACTCCAGCCTGACGGAAGGCGCAAGGAAAAAGCCTGAGGTGTCGGGCCATACGGAAAAATCACCCAGTATATATACCGGTTCGATTTCAGCAAATATCCGCATGGGAGAAATGCTCAAACCCAGAATGTTTTTTCCGGGAACTACTGCCTGGCTAATATCATATACTCCAAAACGTTTGTCAAGCCACCACTGGCCGGCTGTTGGTTTTACTTCTTTCCCGTTAACCGAGACTTTCCATAGCCAGGGCCTTTCTACAACAGCTTTCATATTGCTTATACTGGTGCCTTTTTCGACCTTAAAAGGATAAGATACTGAAAAACCGGTTCCTGGTGAGAAGGTATCGCTCTCCACCAACTGCTTTTTAAATTGGGAAGATGAAACCCATGGATTATCCGGAAATCCATGGGCCTGCCAGATCATGTCGCCCGCCGAATAGAAATAGAGGAAGGTATCGGGTTTTCCGTTGAGGTGCAGGCTGCAATAATCCAGAGCAATGACATTGGGTGACAAGCGGGCGGGTTTATTGTATATGACCGGAAGCGGATGCATAGTTTCCGGCACAAATTTTCTGACCGGATAGATATGTTTTTTATTGCTGGCAAAAAGCAGAAGGGAGCCGGAAGGCGGCAGGCTGAAGGATACACGTACCATGGTATCTTCAGTCTGGGCAGGATACCGGAAGATTTTACCTGAAAGGGCATCCAGTTCGTACAAATAAGAACCTTTCAGATGAACGGTTCCCCTGGCGTTCTGGTCATGATGGGTATTGACAAGAAATAGCAACTGCCCGTCGCTCAGTATCCGGCGCATGTGGTATAAGGTACCGGTGATATTTCCCGGATTTTCGAACCAGCATTCCTTTTCCCTCAATAAAGGGAGCAGGGCTTCATCGGGCAATGCCGGAACTGCAATCCATTGTTTTGCAAAAACGACGGGGAAGTCAGCCAATTCCTGATCCGATGTTCCGTCAGTGCGATCAGGCCTGGCCCCCACTGCCACCAATTTGCCGCCAGACGACAGGTATTGTTTTAGAAGGTCTCTGACGGGTTTGTCAAGATTCCGGGTAAAAGGCGGGAGGATAACCACATTATAGGAGCGATTCCCGACAACCAGTCTGTTCCCTTCCACTTTGGCATTGTTTTTCATGGAATTCTCACAGCCGAGATCATACTCGATCTGGTATTTTTCAAGACCGGCCAGAAGCTGATGGAACGACCGACTGATACTGTCAAGCAAAGGATTGTTCCGTCCTGGCTTATAATACATCCATGCCGTGGTTGTTGGCTCAATCACCAGAATTCTGTTTACCTGATCACCGGATGAAAGCGCCAGTGAGAGTCGTCCGAAATAGTCACTCTGCACCTTATAAAGATCCCACCATGGAGTATGGTACGAAAAACTTTGCGGAAAATCGTGTTTCCGGTCACCGGCAACAGACATATAGGAAAGGTGCTGGTTCATAAAATTGACTCCCAGCACATATTCCCAATCGCCAAGCCGTTTCATATCATTAAAGGTAAGCTCCCAGCCGGAAGCTCCATACGTTTCACTAAGGGTACGTTTCTTTCCGAGCTGGTTGGCTATGCTCGAAAGTTCTTTCACTGCCCTGATGTTACCAAACTGAACCGGGAATTTTTCCTGGTCTATGGTATTGAACAGCATATCAATGCCAGGCATCTGGTGGTATTCATACATGGCCATGTTGTCAGGTCCGTCGGCCAGCCAGGGCCATCCATGTTCCCAGTAATGGCCTGTCCAGATAAGTTTTTTTGAAACCGAATACTTGTTCCAGGGCACTGACCAGCGTTCAATAAATAACTTGAGCAGGGTGCTCTGGTAATTATGCCTTACTCTCATCCAGTCACCGGTTTCTTCAAAAAGGCCCGGGAGGTAAAGTCTCAGGTCGTAACCCCATTGCTTTTTAAACTCATCAAAGAGATCGGGTGTAAACCGCACAGCATTTCTGCCGGGAGGATTGATATTCGGCTCGTCGGTGAAGGTGCCCTTAATGGTATTTCCCAGTTCAGGTCCCAGATTTTTTTCATACCCTGACATGGTTACTTCAATAAACTTTTCCGTAACTCCGGGTTTGAGCAGGTCAACGTAGGAAAATCCGGCATACCATTTGGAACGTTCATAAAAGGTAAGTTCCACCAGTGCAAATTCTCCTTTTTTTCCCTTGTATCTGGCTGTATCGGCCGTAATATCCTTCCATTGTTTTTTTTCTTTTCTGAAAATGAACGGATATATCTTTCCGGGTTCCGGTTTCAGGATGCTGGCAGTTTTCCATGACAGACCCTGACCCTGATTGTACGACTCGGGCATTTGTGCCGGAACAAGACCACCCGCAAAGCCGCTCGGGAAGGAGTTTTCGTCATAAATCCATATTTCCAGCCCCAGTTTCTTTGCTTTTTCTGTTGCATACCTGTATAACTCAAACCATTCCTTTCCAAGGTATTCCGTAACCAATCCATACCGCGGATGAATGAAAAGCCCCCCGAATCCTTTCTTTTTATAATCAGCAAGCTGTTCATCAATCTGCTCTTTTGTAATACTGTCATTCCATACCCAGAAAGGCTGGGTGCGGAAGGAAGCAGGAGGATCTTTAAAATAAGCAGCCAGATCAGTGAAATCAGAAACAAGACTGACAGTGTCTTTTTTCCGGGAACATGAAAACAGCAATACAGCAGAAAGGAAAATGATTATAGCATGCCTCATGGATAGGATGAATTAATATTACAAGTATAGGGAAAAGACGTTTTATTGACAAGTGTCCTTGTGGAAAAACCGGATATTTTATTATTTTACGCCCATCACGAAAGATCAGCGGCTCATGAAGTACAGGTCATTTGGTGTTGTTTTTCTGTATTCGATGATTCTGCTTTTCCCTTTTTCTTCTGCGGGGTGGGCGGGTGAAAGGATTTTCCCATTGAAAGGGAAAGCCGGACAAAGAGTATATGAAACAAAACGTATCCGTACAGCTCCCCCAAAAATCGATGGCAAACTGAATGATGCCTGCTGGGACGAAGGGATCTGGGCCGGAGATTTTGTTCAGCAGAGGCCGGTAGAGGGAGCCGTTCCTTCCCAGAAAACAGAAATCAAGATTCTGTACGATGAACACAACATTTATGTTGCTATCAGGGCCTATGACAATCAACCCGACAAAATTGACCGGCAGATGGGCAGGAGGGATATGTTTACCGGCGATGTTGTTGGAATCTGCTTTGATTCTTACCATGATTACCGCACAGGATTTGAATTCAACCTCACGGCAGGAGGAGGCAAGATTGACCTGTTACTTACCAATCAGGGAGTTGATCTGAGCTGGGATGCCGTATGGTATGGAAAAACAGCGCTGGAAGATTCTGCATGGACGGCTGAAATGCAGATTCCCCTGAGCCAGCTTCGATATAGCACTGAAAATGAGCAGGTCTGGGGGCTTCATGCCTGGCGGTGGATAAACCGTTATCAGGAGGAATGCCAGTGGAATCTGATTCCCCGGGATTCTCCCGGGCCGGTGTATAATTTCGGAGAACTGCATGGAATTCGTGATATACCGAAGTCCAGAAGAATAGAACTTCTGCCCTACTCTCTTGCCCGGTTAAACCACACACAACAAACTCAGGGAGATCCGTTTGCCAATGCCGGACGAAAAGATTTCTCAGCCGGATTGGACGGCAAAATTGGTTTAGCATCCGATTTTACAATGGATTTTACCATTCTGCCGGATTTCGGCCAGGTGGAGGCAGACCCTTCGGTACTGAATCTCAGTGCCTATGAAACGTATTTTGAAGAAAAACGGCCTTTCTTCCTCGAAGGGCGCAATATTTACCAGTTTGCTACCAGCGGCCAGCAGCTTGTTTATACCCGGAGGATAGGTCATGCTCCCAGCATCCGGCCAGAACTACATGAAGGAGAATATATCCATTCGCCACAGTATACAAAAATCCTGGGCGCATTAAAGCTGACAGGTAAAAACTCACAGGGTCTTTCACTTGGCATCATTGAAAGCGTTACCTCGGAAGAATATGCAAACATATCAAACGGCATCAGTCAGCGAAAAGAACTTGTTGAACCCTATACAAACTATTTCGTAGCCAGGGTTGAAAAAGATCTGAATGATGCCAACACCGTTTTTGGTGGAATCATTACAGCGGTAAACCGAAATACAGACTCTCCTTCAACTGAAGAATTGAACCGCGGGGCATATTCGGCTGGAATCGATTTCAGGCAATACATGAAGGAAAAGACTTTTTATTTCGACGTTGAATCCGTTATCAGCCACATCCGGGGGTCGAAAGAAGCGATATACAGGGCACAGACATCCCCTGCCCGTTACTTTCAGCGGCCGGATGCTCCTTATGTTCAACTCGACAGTAACAGGACTTCCCTTACCGGAACAGCCGGAAGCATTGAATTCGGTAAAGGAAGTAACGGCCCCTGGCGGTTTTCCGAAAGTTTCAGCTGGAGTTCTCCTGGTCTGGAGCTGAACGATATAGGATATCTCCGTTCAACCGACAAAATTGAACAAAGCACTTCTCTTTCCTATGTTAAAACAGAACCTGAGCTGATTTTCCGCTCTTATCATCTGGGGTTCGGACAATTCAACCGGTGGGATTTCGGAGGCAGACTGCAGAGCTCCTCCCTGAGCCTGGGGGCATCAGCACAGTTCAGCAATATGTGGTCGGTAAATTTTCATGTAAGCCGGTACAGACCATCGTATGAAAATGACATCCTGCGTGGCGGCCCGTCTATGAAAGAGCCCGGCGGATGGACAGGTTTTCTGAGTCTAGGAACAAACTATGCCCGCAAAGTAAGCCTTAGCATTAACAGCAGTATTTATTCAGCTGATGAAATCAATCAGCAAAGTCTGTATCTGGCACCCGGATTGAATTTTAAACTAACCCGGGCCCTCCAGATGAGTTCGTATTTTTCCTATTCTTTCAGTACAAATGACATGCAGTATATAACCAGTATTCCTTTCGGCACAGATACACGTTATATTACTGCATCGCTTGAACAGGAGCGGATCAACATGACCCTTCGCATCGACTATACGATACTTCCCGGACTTACCATTCAGTATTACGGTTCGCCCTTCTTGGCTTCGGCCAGTTACAATGATTACAAACGAATAACCAATCCTGTTGCGGCCTCATATTACGATCGTTTTTCCTATATCGCAAGAAATCTTCCCGAAAAACCCTCACAGCAGCCGGAGATTGCTGTCGATGAAAATTATGACAATATGGTGGACTATGTGATACAGCGCCCGGATTTCCTTTTCAGGCAATTCAGGTCCAATCTGGTTGCACGCTGGGAATATAAAGCAGGTTCATCATTGTATTTTGTGTGGTCACAGGGCCGAACCGGTTCAGACAATGATCCTGCTCTGCGTTTTGCCGACGGATTAAAGTCCCTTGCCAGCGATTTTCCTAACAATGTTTTTCTGATAAAACTAAATTACTGGTTTTCATTATAGGCCAATACCGGAAGATGGGCCGGCATCATAAAAACTCGTGAAAGTTTGTTTCATGCAGCAAAAATGTTTCTATATTTAGTGGAAAAATAAATACGAACCAACTTAACTTCATGAATATGAAAAAACTTGCGCTTGTATTTCCTTTGATTCTTCTGCTGATTTCCTGTACGCGTTATTCGGGCAAGCCAGTAATGCTCCGGTGTGAATACGATGAAAATCCCCTCGGAATTGATACTCCGACCCCGCGGTTTTCATGGGCAATGAATGATACAATCCGCATGGCTCTTCAGAAAGCCTGGCAGATCATGGTGGCTACTGCCCCTGAAAAACTCACTTCCGGGAAACCCGATATGTGGGACAGCCGTATGGTGCGTTCCGACGTATCTCAGTTTGTGCCATACAGCGGAAAGCCTCTTCAGTCGGCAACCCGCTATTACTGGAAAGTAAGATACTGGAACCATCGCGGAGAAGTATCAGCATGGAGCGATGTTCAATGGTTTGAAACGGCCTTCCTGAAAGAGGATGACTGGAAGGCAGATTGGATTACGGCAGTCAGACCCGTTGATTCCCGTCCACCCCGTTCCGTGCTGATGAAAAAAGAGTTTTCTATTGACAAGGAACTGGCATCTGCCAGGTTATACATAACGGGTCTGGGAAACTATGTTGCGTTCATTAATGGACAGCGTGTTGGCATTGATCTGCTTACACCGGGATGGACCGATTACCGGCAAAAAGTTCAGTACCAGATTTACGATGTTACCGGAATGATGCAGAAAGGACCGAATGCCTGGGGTGCTGTTCTCGGAAATATGTGGTGGAGCAGCGGTCTCGGATGGCAGGGAGGTTCCACATACAGCAACGGTCCCCTGCGGTTAAAGGGTCAGCTTTGCCTCACATTTGCTGACGGAACATCGGAAGTAATACCTACCGACACAAGCTGGCAGTTCACTGATTCACCGGTTGTTTACAATCACATTTACCATGGCGAAACCTACGATGCACGGATGGAAATTCCCGATTGGTCGAAAGCCGGTTCTACAGCCGGGCGCTGGACAAAGGTTGCCGTACTGGATACCTTCCATGTGAAACTGGTTGCCCAGCAGGATCCGCCGATCCGCGAATCGGAGCAGATTTCCCCCGTGAACATTACCGAACCTAAAAAAGGAATATTTGTTTTTGATTTTGGACAAAATATGGTCGGATGGGCACGGTTATCTGTTCAGGCTCCGGCAGGTACGATCATAGAAATGCGGTTTGCCGAACTCCTCCACGATGACGGAACGGTGGCACAGGAAAACCTGCGCCAGGCAAAAGCGACCGACCGGTATATCTGCAAAGGACAAGGAACAGTGATCTGGGAACCCATGTTTACGTACCACGGATTTCGGTATGTTCAGGTTACTGGGCTAAAGGAAAAACCCGCCGGGGAAACGCTGACCGGCATTGTAATTCATTCTTCAGCGCCTTTCAGAGGAAAATTTGAATGTTCCGATACCCTGCTGAACCAGATCTGGAAAAACATTACCTGGGGACAAAGAGGCAACATGATGAGTGTTCCGACCGATTGCCCCCAGCGTGATGAACGCCTCGGATGGATGGGCGATGCCCAGATTTTTGCCCCCACAGCTTTTTTCAACATGGACATGAACCGCTTCTTCGTGAAGTGGATGCGCGATATAGCTGACTGCCAGGATACATCAGGATATGTGTATGATGTCAATCCGGCTATAGTGGTTGGAGGTCCTGCCAAACCGGGATGGGGCGATGCCGTAGTGGTGGTTCCCTATGTAACCTATTTATTTTCAGGTGACCGCTCTGTTCTTGAAGAAAATTATGAAGCCATGAAAAAATGGGTTCACTACATGGACGCCAGGGCAAAAAACAACCTGTACGAATTCGGCGACGGCGACTGGGGTGGATACGGAGACTGGGTAGCCGTTGTGCCCAGTCCGACCAAGCCTACGGGCGGGCTTTACCACTATTACAGCACAAAACTGCTTTCCGAAATTGCCGGAATTCTTGGGAAGAAGGAAGATTCAACGGCTCTTGCCAATCGTCTGCCGCTGATTGCCCAGGCTTACAATGCAAAATACTTCTATCCTGATTCAGGGCATTATATTGCCAATACCCAGACCATGAACCTTCTGCCGGTTGCCTTTGGCCTGGCCCCTGAAAATCTGCGCACCGATCTGATCAAGAAGGTTGCAGAAAATGTGGTACAGCGGGATACCCATCTTACTACCGGTTTTATGGGAACCGCCTATTTGCTCCCTCTGCTGAGCGATTACGGATACCATGATCTTGCCTGGAAAGTCGCTACCCAAACCACCTATCCTTCATGGGGATATATGGTTAAGAAAGGTGCTACCACCATCTGGGAATTGTGGAACAGTGATACAGAGAGGCCCGAAGGCATGAATTCACGGAATCATTTTGCCTATGGAAGTGTAGGTGAATGGTATTACCGATATCTGGCCGGTATACAACCCGACATCAGTCAGCCCGGATTCAAAAAAATCATTTTCCACCCAAGGCCTGCAGGAGATCTCACCTATGCATCAGCCGAGCTGATGACAGGATACGGACCGGCCTCCATTGCCTGGAAAAAGAACCAGGCCCAGATGCAGATAGACCTGCGGATTCCTGCTAACACTTCCGGAATAATAAGAGTTCCATTTGATCCGGAAAAGAATACCGAAATCACAGAGAGCGGAATACTTGTCTGGAAAAACAGTAAGCGGGAAAAATCTTCCAGAGGGCTTACCTTTGTAAAGCAGGAAAAAGATTATCTGGAATTTGAAGCCGGTGCAGGAAATTATCATTTCCTGATTCAATGAACAGAAGGAGTTTTATAGAGCGAAGTGCGTTGCTGATGGCAGGACTTTTTTCCCTGCCTGCCATCAGGAATCAGGCACATACCATCAGAAAAAAAGCAGGTATCGAATCGAAAGAATTTGTCTTTGCAGCCATTTGCTCTGCCGGACGATTTGAACAGCTGAAGGAAATGCTCAAACCGTCTTCCGGCATCAGGCTGGTAAGGTATTCACCGGCCCGGGCAATACGGCGAAAGGTTTCTGCCGCATGGATTGAAAGGGGTTACCGCCAGAGGCAAAAGCATATCATCAGGTTATTGACGGCAGGAATTCCAGTTCTGGCAGAAGCTCCCTACAATGAAGGAATCTCCGCCTTCGACACCCTGCAAAAGACGGCCTCTTCCGTAACCGTACCGGCAGGAATTGCCCATTATCACCGGTTTCTGCCTGCCTGTTTCTCCGCACGGGAGCTTCTATTATCAGGACGTATCGGAAAAATCAGTTCGGTTCAGGTACAAATCAATCAACCCGAAAACGATCCTCTGTTGCCCTTCTCCCCGAATCTTCCGGAAGCTCCGTTGCTCGTCATTTTGAACCTGATGCAATGGCTGTTGTCGCAACCGCTTCTGGCTATCCGAATTAGCAGGAAGGAAACAGCAGTTCCTGCTTCTGCCATAAGCAGCGGTATTATCATGGGCGCCATGGAAGACTTCCCCGTACGAATTGCAACTACCCCAGATTTTTATGACAAAAACGGAGCATGGAGCATTCTTTTCATCGGAGAAAAAGGCCAGATACGGCTCGGCGCCAACAACCTGCTCGAAATCATTGATGCATCAGGCAGATGGCAAAACCTGTCAAAAGAAGACCCTAACAAGGCATCCCTTTCAGTGCGCATGTGTTTTGAAGATTTTGCCCTGGCAGTAAAAGAAGGAAGACAGCCGGAAGGAAAAACTACCGACATGCTTCCTGACAGCCTGTTGTTGAATGGAATCCATCAGAGCCTGCAATCGGGCAAAGGAGAATTGCTGGTAGAACTTCCGTTCGGAAAGGCCATACGCTTATGAACATCGAAAAAGAAATCCTCGGGCGCGCTGTTGAAGTGGTCTTTCAGAGAACCGCACGAAAAGACTGTATGCCCCAAACTCTTGCAAATGACCTGTTCCTTGAAAGTCTGCTCTACTGTTCCCCGGCGTTCGGTCGACCTGCCTATCAGGAATATGTGCTGAGTACCATATCCGGCAGAGAGAAACAGGGAACTATTCGCTTCAGCCGCAAACAATTTTACACATGTCTTCCATACAATTTATGGATCAGCACCGGGGAGGAAAAATACCTTGAGGGTCTTGTCAGGTTTGCTGCCGAATTAAGGGATAGTATCGGACGGGACATAGACGGTGCTGTGGTTGCACCGGATGACGGCCGCAAATGCAGAATTTCGGTACTGGTTCTCCAGGGCTATGCCACCTGTATGGCAAGGACCGGAGCCATAACTGGAGATACAGGGTGGTTTGATGAAGCCGTAAACCAGTTTGGTATTTACAGAAAGGTTCTTCGCAATGAACAAACAGGCT
>JAAYUG010000027.1 GCA_012517825.1 Bacteroidales bacterium
GTGGTAGGAGAATAAGAATGCGAATAATTGCAATGTGCCATCGGAAAAATGGGAAATCGGGAATGGGAAATTGCAGATAGAAAACAGGAAATGAGAAATTAAGGCTGATTGGTGAAAGGAAATATGAAAGAAATGAACAGGTTAGCCGAATAATTGGGTACAGGAATAGACGCAGAAAAACGTTGAACAGAACAAAGAATTAAAAACCTGATCCTGCTTAAGTTTGGATCATTGCACATAACCGTATGTCAAAGCGTGATTACTATGAAGTGCTGGGTGTTCCGCGGAACGCTACCAGGGAGGAAATCAAAAAGGCTTACCGGAAACAGGCGTTGAAATACCACCCTGATAAAAACCCCGGAAACAAGGAGGCTGAAGAAAAGTTCAAAGAAGCAGCCGAGGCCTATGAAGTGCTGAGCGATGACGAAAAGAGAGCCCGTTACGACCAGTTCGGGCATGCCGGTGTGGGTGGCGCATCCAACGGCGGCTTTGGTGGCGGAATGACCATGGAAGACATATTCGAACACTTCGGCGATATTTTTGGAGGTCACTTTGGTTTTGGCGGATTCGGAAGCTCGCGCAGCCGGGGAAGAAGGGTGAATAAAGGAGCCGACCTGCGGGTAAAAGTAAAACTGACCCTGCAGGAAATTGCTACCGGCGTGGAAAAGAAAATCAAACTCAACAAATATATACCCTGCGATGCCTGTGGTGGTACCGGAGCTGCCGGCGGTTCATCGTACAGCACCTGTTCTACCTGCCGGGGTTCAGGTATGGTTACCCGTGTTACCAACACCATTCTCGGACAGATGCAAACCACTACAACCTGTCCTGCCTGCGGTGGGGAAGGCCGGGTAATCACCAACAAGTGTTCGCATTGCTACGGCGAAGGAATCATTCAGGGAACCGAGGTGATTACCTTGAATATTCCGGCCGGCGTGAGTGAAGGCATGCAGATGACCGTCTCGGGCAAGGGAAATGCAGCCCGCAGGGGCGGAATCAATGGCGACCTGCTGGTCATCATCCAGGAAGAATCGCACCCTGAACTCATCCGTGACGGAAATGACCTCTTCTACAACCTCTATATCACCATTTCCCAGGCTGCTCTGGGAGCCCACGTAGAAGTACCTACCATCGACGGCAGTGTGAAAATAAAGATCGACCCCGGTACCCAGCCGGGAAAAATCCTTCGGGTCCGGGGTAAAGGCCTCCCCGAACTCAACGGCTATGGCAAAGGCGACCTGCTGGTACATGTCAATGTATGGATTCCCAAGGACCTCAGCCGGGAAGAACGGAAAATTTTGGAAAAATTGGAAGAATCTCCTAATTTCAAACCCAAACCTGACAAAAATGACCGCTCCTTTTTCGAACGGATTAAGTCGGCGTTCGACTAAGGAATAATATACATTCCCTGTTTTGAAAACAGACCATTTAAACAACCAGCATACCAAACCATCCTTTTATGCCTGAAATTTTCCGAGCAGAACACATTGAAAAGAACTATGGCACATTCCGTGCCCTTGACGATGTAACCATTTCCGTTGAAGAAGGGAGTATTTACGGTCTACTTGGCCCCAATGGCGCCGGAAAGACTACCTTCATCCGGATTGTAACCCAGATCACCGCACCCGACCGGGGGGAAATCTTTTTCATGGGGCGCAAACTTACTCCCGACGACGTGTTGCACTTCGGGTATCTGCCGGAAGAACGGGGACTTTACCGTAAAATGAAAGTGGGAGAACAGGCCATCTACCTGGCACGCCTTAAAGGACTTTCCCGAACCGACGCACTGAAAAAACTCAAATACTGGTTCGAAAAATTCGAAATGCAAAGCTGGTGGAACAAAAAGGTTGAGGAATTGTCCAAAGGGATGCAGCAAAAAGTGCAGTTCATCGTTACCATCCTGCACGAACCCAAACTCCTGATTTTCGATGAACCATTCAGCGGCTTTGATCCCATCAACCAGGCTTTGCTGAAAGACGAAATCCTGGACCTTCAGAAAAAAGGGGCCACCATTTTCTTCTCCACCCACAACATGGCTTCAGTAGAAGAATTGTGCGACCATATTACCCTCATCAACAGGTCAAAGGCAATCCTTTCGGGCGAAATCAATGCCATTAAACAGCAATACAAGGCAAATTTGTTTGAGATATCGTTCCGGGGAAACCCCGAAGGCCTTAAATCCTCCCTGCCCTCCGGCTGCTCCCTTGTATCGGTTGAACCACTTCCTGCAGGGCACAAGGCTCTTGTACAAATGAACAGACCGCCAAGCGACAACGAACTGCTCTCAGCCCTTCTGCCGGCGGTGCACATCGATTCGTTCCGCGAAGTCCTTCCGTCCATGAACGAAATCTTTATCCGTGTTGTTGAAAACGCCTCCGCAAATCAGTTTTAACCCCAGAAACCAATAGCCATGAACAAAATACTGCTAATCCTTCAGCGCGAGTTTATAACCAGGGTGCGTAAAAGATCGTTTATTATCATGACCCTCCTGGGGCCTGTTTTATTTGCCGCCTTCATGATAGTCCCCATCTGGCTGGCTACCCAGGAAGACAAGGAAGTTAAAGTAATTGCGGTGGCCGACAGCTCCCATTTGTTTGTCAATGCCATTCCTCCCGGCGACTTTATAACTTTTGTATACCCGCAGAACGTTTCAATGGATACACTGAAAAACCAGCTTCTGCGCGGCATGTACTATGGCATTCTGTACATCCCCCATAACATTTTCGCCTCCGAAAATGTTTTGCTGTATACCGTTAAGCAGCCCAGCCTGAGTACCAGGATGTACATTTCCAATACCCTGAAAAACATGCTTCAGGATGCCAAACTCATTAAAAACAACATTCCTCCCGATCTGATCCGCTCCATCCGCACCAGCATTACCGTGGGGACGGTGCGACTTACTGAAGAAGGGAAAGAAAAGCGAAGCAGTTCAGATGTAGCCAGCATCGTAGGATATGCCGGCGGTTTCCTGATCTATTTCTTTGTCTTTCTCTTTGGCGCACAGGTAATGCGCGGGGTGATCGAAGAAAAAACCAACCGCATTGTGGAAGTGATCGTATCGTCGGTTAAGCCCTTCCAGCTTATGATGGGTAAGATCCTCGGCATTGCCCTCACCGGGCTGGTACAATTCATCCTCTGGGTGGTGATTTCTCTCTTCCTTTACCAGGCTGCCCAACAAATGTTCTTTCCCCAGCTTTCAAAGACCGCCACACAGCAGGCACTGGCCCAGAATGTAATGGAACCCGGAGCCGGAAAAAACATTGTAGAAACCCCTGAAAAACCTATGAACGTGGAGGAAAATGCCGAAGCTGTTCAGATGTTTGAGGCACTTAAGCATGTCAATTACCCCCTCATTCTGGGGACCTTTATTTTCTTCTTCCTGGGCGGATATCTGCTCTATGCCGCCATGTTTGCAGCCATCGGTTCGGCCGTGGACAACGAAACCGACACCCAGCAGTTCATGCTTCCAATAACGGTTCCGCTCATCATTGCCATCTTCGTAATGATCAAAGCCATGAACGATCCCGACAGTTCCGTTGCGTTCTGGTTTTCCATTATTCCGTTTACTTCGCCGGTAGTAATGATGACCCGTATTCCTTTCGGAGTACCGGCATGGCAACTCATCCTCTCCATGTTCCTGCTGGTAAGCACCTTTATTTTCATGACCTGGCTTGCCGCGAAAATTTACCGCACCGGTATTCTGATATACGGCAAGAAAGTGAACTGGGCTGAATTGTGGAAATGGATCAAATATGCCGGATGATGAGAGCAGCTATCATTGATATGGGAACCAACACCTTCAACCTGCTGATAGCCGAATCGCAGGAAGGAGGAACGTTCAATGTATTGCTCGACCGCAAGCTTCCTGTCCGGCTGGGAGCGGGTGGCATTACACAGAAAATCATTACACCCGAAGCCATGGATCGGGGTTTCAGGGCACTGGAAGAACACGCGGCTACGATGAAAGAATTTGGACTAACCCATGCCAAAGCTTTCGGCACTTCAGCCATCCGTTCAGCCCGGAACGGAAAGGCATTTGCCGATCAGGTTTTCCAGCGTTTCGGCTTCGATGTGGAAATCATCTCCGGAAAAAGGGAGGCTGAACTGATTTACAAAGGCGTGAAACATGCTGTGCAACTTACCGAACAGCCTGTTCTCATCCTCGATATCGGCGGCGGAAGCAATGAATTCATCATCGGCGACAGGGAAAATATTTTCTGGAAGAAAAGCTACAAGCTCGGCGTAGCGCGCCTTCTGGAAGAAATGCATCCGTCCGATCCCATTACCCCTGAAGAAATAACAAAAGCCGAAAACCTCTTCCGGATGAGCCTCAGGGAGCTTTACAAAATGGTTCCCATGTATGCAATTGACACCCTGATCGGAGCTTCCGGCTCTTTTGAAACCTTCAGTGCGCTTCTTCGCTCCGAAGCAGGCAGCAGGTACGCCACTTCTGGGGGTGAAGCATCCATGGAAATTTCCCTGCCTGATTATTTCAGACTGTACGAACAGCTTCTCAGGTCAACCGCCCAGGAACGAAGCAAAATGCCCGGCATGGAGCCCATCCGGGTCGACTATATTGTTCTTGCTTCTGTTTTTGTTTCCTTTGTGCTGAGGGAATTTTCGATTAAGAAACTGATTCAGAGCAACTATGCCCTCAAGGAAGGCGTCATGGCCGAATGGATGGAACAATCTGGTGAAAACTGATCATATGGCCCGCATACTTGTTATCGACGACGAAAAAAGCATCCGGAGTACCCTGAAAGAGGTGCTGGAATACGAAAATCATTCGGTGGCACTGGCGGCCGACGGACCCGAAGGCCTCGAACTCCTCGATAAAGAACATTTTGATGTGGTACTCTGCGATATCAAAATGCCCCAGATGGATGGCATTGAGGTACTCGAAAAGATCATGGCCGGAAACTATGACACGCAGGTGATCATGATTTCGGGGCACGGAACCATTGATACTGCCGTGGAAGCCATTAAGAAAGGAGCCTTTGACTTTATTTCCAAGCCCCTTGATCTGAACCGGCTGATGATTACCATCCGCAATGCCCTCGACAAAAAGCACCTCATTGCCGAAACCCGCACGCTAAAACGAAAGATTGACAAGGCCTATGAAATGGTAGGCGAATCGGAAGCCATGCAGAAAATCAGGGAGCTGATTGACAGGGTGGCTCCTACCGACGCCCGGGTGCTGATAACCGGCGACAACGGCACGGGAAAAGAACTGGTAGCCCGCCAGCTGCACGAAAAAAGCCTCCGCGCAGAAGGACCTTTTGTGGAAGTCAACTGCGCCGCCATTCCTTCCGAGCTCATTGAAAGCGAGCTGTTCGGCCATGAAAAGGGAGCATTTACTTCGGCCATCAAACAGCGTATCGGCAAATTTGAGCAGGCAAACGGAGGTACACTTTTCCTTGACGAAATCGGCGACATGAGCCTTTCGGCCCAATCCAAGGTTTTGCGCGCACTGCAGGAAAACAAAATCACCCGGGTAGGAAGCGACAAGGATATCCCCGTCAATGTGCGCATTATTGCCGCCACCAATAAAGACCTGGCCACAGAAATCAGGGAACACCGGTTCCGCGAAGACCTGTACCACCGGCTGAGTGTCATCATTATCCATGTACCTTCCCTGAACGAACGGAAAGAAGACATCCCCCTCCTTGCAGAACATTTCAACCAGCTGATCTGCGAGGAATACGGCATACCGAAAAAGGAAATCACCCCTGACGCCATTGCTGAACTGCAGAAAATCAACTGGACAGGCAACATACGGGAGTTCAGGAACGTGCTGGAACGCCTCATCATTCTTTGCGACAAGACCATTACCGGAAAGGATGTAATCAGTTATGCCCAGCCCATATCAAAATAACTTCCAGGAATGAATTCCTCAGCCGGAAAACTTTCTGCTGCCGCCATCATTTTGGCCTTGCTGGCTTCCGTATGGATATCGTACAACCTCAAAATATGGAAAAGGGAAAACCGTGTGCTGGTATGGGATGTAATGGAATACTATTCCTACCTTCCGGCCACTTTCATCCATCACGATCCTACCTTCCGGTTTGTAGAAAACAGCTCTGATGAAGTGCGGAAACACTTCTGGGTGCACACGGCCCCCAACGGAGGAAAGTACATTAAAATGACCATGGGAATGTCGGTTCTGTATGCCCCGTTTTTTCTTATGGCCTGGGCAGTTGAATCACTCTCTTCATCCGGCCCAGTTTACGGATTTTCAACCACCTTTAAGTTCTTTATGATGCTGGGCAGCTGGACGTACCTTCTCCTTGGCCTTTTGTTCCTCCGTGCGGTCCTGCGGCGCTATTTTTCCGATGTGGTGACGGCCATTACCCTCTTTTCGATAGTGGCAGGCACCAATCTGCTGTTTTATTCCAGCATAGAGGCCTGCATGTCGCACGCCTACAATTTTTCCCTCTTTGCGGTCTTTCTCTGGCTTACCATCCGTTATTATGAAAAACCATCCACTGCGCGCCTTGCGGTTATCGGCCTTCTTGCCGGCCTTATCAGCCTCATCCGTCCATCGAACAGCATCCTTCTGCTGGTATTCTTCGGATGGGGCATAACCAGCCTTTCCGATCTCAAAGAAAGAATTACCTTCTTTCTTTCACGAATTCCTTCCCTGATGCTGATGGGATTCTGCATTCTGCTCGTCTGGCTTCCCCAGATGGTTTTATGGAAAATCAACACAGGGCACTGGATGTTTTACACCTATGGTGATGAAGGATTTTTCTTTACCCGGCCGGCGCTTCTGAAAGGATTGTTCTCGTGGCGGAAAGGCTGGCTGCTTTACACTCCCATGATGGCACTGGCCCTTACGGGATTTCTGTTTCTGAAAAAACGCATTCCGCAGGCTTTCTGGCCTTTGCTCATTTTTACCATTGCCAACATCTGGATCGTGACCTCATGGTGGAGCTGGTGGTACGGAGGAAGCCTGGGCATGCGGCCAATGATTGACTCCTATTCCTTGCTTGCCCTTCCCCTGGCCGCTTTCATTGCATGGTTTCTTGAGAAGAAAAGAAGCATAAGGATAGCTGGTCTGGCACTCATCTTTTTGCTGAATTTTCATTCCGTTTTCCAGACCTTTCAGTATTACTACGGTGCAATCCACTGGGATTCCATGAGCCGGAAAGCTTACTTCAGCAGTTTCGGACACCTGCATCCGCAGGCCGGTTTTCAGGAAATGCTCGACCCGCCCGATTATGCAGCGGCAAAAAAAGGCGTTCGTTGATGTAAACTATCCTATTTATTGCCTGTTCCATTAGCTTTGTTGCCCTATTACCATAAAATAACTGAAGAAGTGTCTTTACATTTCATAAAATATGCACTGACATCATCGAGAAACAATTCTCTTCCAGCCTTGTTCCACACATAAACATTCATATTGAATTCATCCTTAAGCATTTCAAAGTTGAACGGGAATTCTGCTTCAAACAACTTCCATTTATTCACTTGCGTTTCATCAATATTAATTTCCTTTGATGACCAAAAAATATTAATATTATGGCGTTTCAGCTCAAGAACCATATGTACATCGTTAATTTTTTCAATACCATTGCACCAAAACTGTAGTTTTGCAATTAAAAAATTGCATGGTTGCGGAGCAATGAAAAAACTATCACATATCAGCTTAATAAATTCCTTTCCCCTGTCGATCTTCAAACAATATCTTCCGGAATGTGGATTGTCAGATGTGAGATATGTTCCACAGGTTTGTGCATCATGCTCAAAATCAATAATTTTAAAATAAATTGTGTCATACGCCATCCCGCCTTCCGTTGCCAAAGCAGGCAGGGAATCCTTAACCCTTTTAAATATATGAACTTCAAATGCATTTGGGTTGGTAAACTTCTTTGCTGAAATAAATCGTTTAACCGGCAGGAAATACGCATTACTGTATAGCTTTTGCAATGGCATTCTCCCTTCTTGGGGGCTATAATGTGAATCCCAGACTATAATTGAACCAGGTTTTACGGAATCTTCGGGCTTTTCTTTATTAAGATCTGAAAATCTTCCCAGAAAATTTGAATCAAACGGATCTGCATTTAGAGGCAAAGGCAGGTAAGGATGTGCATAATAAATTTTTACCGAATCTCTTCCATAATCTGGTTTAAGGAATTCCCCTGCCTTCTTCATTATTTTTTCCTCCTCCCCCATTCTAAATGGAAAATACCATCGGGTAAAAGGGTTTATAAGAACTATGACAGCCATCAAAAGAGATATAATAAAAAACAATCTGTCATCTTTTAAAAGTGAAACTGTATTTAACCCTCTTAATGCAATAAGAGAAGAAACGGGAATAAGGGTAACCATATAACGTGTCATTCCCAGATTAGTAATTATTCCCGGTAAGAAATACATTAATGTGTGCAGTGTAAGAATGGCAAAAAATGAACCATATATCAAAAATAGTTCTTCCAAATATAAGCCACTGGAGAGTTTTCTGCCAATAACAACTTGCAGGACAAATGCAAACAGACCCAACAAAATGAGTACAAAAATGGCAGTCCCCCATATTTCGTTTTGTTGAAGAATATAATGAAAGAATTCGCCTTTTCCACCCGCATAATTCTCCCTGAATGACTGGTGTTGATGGACTAACCATAGAATGTCTCCATGCACAAAATAACCGATTATTGTATATAATGCAGTCCCTGTAAAAAGCAGTAAGATTTGGAGATACTTCCTTCTGACTAAAAATAGCATTGCTATTAAAGGAAGTATAACATAGGCTTCAGACCTGATAAAGGGAAGGAAAGAAGCAAGCAATGATGCGATGCCATATTTTTTTTCTGTAGCTTGCCAGATGACAAAAGAAAGAACACATCCAAACATTGGTTCTGTCAGGCCGGTATTAATCACAGGGAAATAAACAGGAGCGAAAAAAATAAATACGGGAATAATCCACGCATTTTTAAATCCTGATATTTTCGCTGTTTTCCAGCAGAAGAATGAACTTAATGCTGCACAGAGAATCTGAAAAACGCTCATCCCAGGCAATCCAAATTGGGAAAAAACCGAACTAAAAAGAGTAAATACGGGTTTTCCCCAAAGATACATCAGCAGAGCAGGATGCTTCCAGCTGTAACGGGAGATAAAATAATGTTCCAGCCCGTCACCGGTATCAAAAGTTCCTTCTGCAAAATAGCAGATCAGGAAAAAAAGAACAGAAAAGACAACAAGAATGAATAAAAGAATTTTCTTTTCATTCCGGTCTATCAGCTCTGTTGTTGATTGAGTAAACCATTTGACAAAGTTGTTTACAGACTTCATGTATTTTTAAATTTCCCATCCGCTCCGGTAATAAGGTTTAATCAAGGCGTCGGCTTCGGGCACTCCGGTTGTCATTTTAACCGGGTCCCATCTCAGTTTTTTTCCTATCCGCATGGCAATAATTCCCAGGCAAAGGGTTTCGGTAACGGGTCCTGCCACTTCAAAACGTGCTCTCGGTGGTTTTCCTCCCCTGCAGGCATCAATCCAGTCTTCGTAATGCCCTCGTGAACGTTCAATGACCGGTGGTGGCGGAGAAAATTCCTTGTTGCGGGCAGAAGGAATCAGCCTGGGATTTCCTCCGTGGAATTCGGCCAGGATTTTTCCGTAGTCGCCAACAAACAAGAGGCCTTCATTGGGCATTCCCAGCCCGTCTTCATCCAGCTCGGCCGGTTTGGGCGGTTTTATTCCTCCATCGTACCAGTAGAGATCAACAGGAGGCATGCCAGCACGTGCCGGAAAACGGAAATGGGCCGTCATAGCCAGGGGATGGCTGACATAGTTTACCGGGTGAGGTACGAGGTTGGTTACACCAAAAGCCGTATTGGCATAAGCCTCAACTGTTTCAGGGGCAGTGAGCTTCAGTGCCCGGAATACCGGGTCGAACGAATAGCAGCCCATGTCGCCCAGGGCGCCGGTTCCGAAATCGTACCAGGCACGGAAAACTGTATGGGTATATTTATAGCTGAAGGGCCTCCATTCAGCTCTTCCCAGCCAGAGGTCCCAGTCAAATCCCTCCGGCACAGGTTCTTCGGCCGGCAACTGGGTAAATCCTGATTCCCATACGGGCCGGTTCGACCAGTTATGCACCTCACGCACCGGACCAATAGCTCCGCTCCAGATCATCTCGCACAGTTTGTCAGTTGATTCGGCAGATGCATTCATGGTTGCCACCTGCGTCGCCACCTTTGTCTTTGCCGCCGTTTCGGCCAGCAGACGAGCTTCATACACCGAATTGGTCATCGGTTTCTGGCAGAAAACATGCAGCCCTTTTTCCATGGCTTTCATAGCGATATACGCATGCTGATGATCAGGTGCTCCGATTACTACTCCGTCCAGATCTTTTTCCTTTTCGAGCAGTTCCCTGAAATCGGCATAGGCATTGCACCCCTTGTACTTAAGGTCTTTTTGCTTGCCATACCAGGTGTTTACAATCTGCCTTGCCGGTTCCCTTCCGGCACGGCAACCTTCCACCCCCTCATCCCAGTTGGGCTCGCCGATTGCATTGCGGATGGTACTCCGTAATTCGTAAGGGCCCCAGTTCTGATAGCGTGTATCTTCTTTCACCGGGTCTGCCACTGCAGTAATAAGAAGATCAGGAATTTTGAGCAGCTGGAGCATGACTCTGGTTCCCTGGGTACCGGTTCCAATACAGGCAATTTTGAGCCTGGGAGGAGGAACATTCTTTTTTACCTGCCCTGACAGTGCTGTGGGCAAAACAGCCGCACCCGCCACTGCAGCGGTCTGCGAAATAAACTGCCGTCGTTTCATTGGTTACAGGTTAGTGGTTTGGGATGTAAATTCCTACAATTCACGTATGTAAATATTTCTGAACTGGACAAGGGCCGGAGGACTTACCCACTCGCCATTTACCTTGTCGCCATGATGCTGAAGTCCGATAGGACCGCTGGCGGGAAGTCCGGGCAGATAGGCCCCCTCAATAACAGGAATCCCGTTCAGTTCAACGGTGAGGAAATCATTCTGCAGGGTAATTTTGAAGGTATTCCATTCACCAATATTATGATCGGCATTGACTCTGGGAGTGACTGCCCTTCGCACTGCAGGAGGCATGGTTTCGTCCATGCGGTATCCGTAAACTTCACCGGAACCTATGGGCCAGCACCAGATGTTGACCTGCGATTTGCCCTGTCCGCGGAGCAATATACCGGAATCTGAATCCGGAACAACAATCTGGATCTCCTTGCCATTCTCATCGCGCTTATGCAATCCGCTGGGAAGAACGATGGGAACACGGGGATTTTTCCATGGAGTAGATTTGATCCTCCAGTCGACATAGAGCACGAAATCTTTATAGCTTTTTTCCGTCCACAGGTTCTTATCGCCTTTGGCCTCACTTTCGGCGTCATAGTCGATCACTCCGTTGATAATTTTCCAGTGGCCATTGTCGCCCTGAGGAACCTTCCAGCCGGTAAAGTCTTTTCCATTGAAAAGGGGTACAAACCCTTCGGGGATATCTGCTTTCTGAGCATCTGCAGGGAGTATGCCGGCCAGCAGAAAAAGAACAAAAGGAAAAAATAGATGTCTCATAGAAGTAGGTTTTGTTAGTTTGGGTGAATAAATATACGAATTATTTGAGGAGGGGAAATGCACTCTCCTTATACCAAAAATTCCCTGGGTACGTCAGCAAGCCGCTCCACATCCCGAACCCTTTGGGCAACCGGCAGTCCATGAGGACACGAGACCGTGCATGCCGAACACTCAGCACAGGCACCCTTCAGATGGGAACTGTTGTCGATTACCTCCCGCGCCAGCGCCATATCACGGTATCCGTATGTGTACATATAAGCCCTCATCAATTCAGGCAGGGGCAGGTGCTTGACGCATTGTTTCTCGCAGGTGCGGCAACCAAAACAAAAGAGGGATGAGGTTTCTTTGCCCTCTTCCCGGTGCATAGGTTCCGTAAGCCGCAGATCCCTGAGTTCATCTTCCGTGAGTGTGATGTCTGACATCACACTCAGGTTTTCTTCCAGCTGGTCGAAAGTTGTACAACCCGGAATGGCCGTATGAATATTCGGATTTTGAAGAGCCCATTTCAGAGCGGCCCTGGTATTGATCTTCTGCGTCTTCTCCCGGTCCCAGTATCCTCCGCCTGCCATTGTCTTCATGGCAATAATGCCAAGCCCGGCACGGCCGGCTTCTTCCAGGGCAGCATGCATGTCGCTGTCATTATGCATCATAAAATTATAGCTGGTGAGCACCACCTCATAAAACTTGCTTTCAACAGCCCAGCGCAATACCTTTGCCATATTGCTGTGGGTTGAAAGCCCGACAAAACGTGCTTTCCCTTCTTTTTTGGCTTTGGCCAGCGCATTCAGATAATTCTCATTGAACATATAATCCCGGTTATCAACCGCATGCAGATAGAGCATGTCCACATAATCCAGTTTCAGCCTTTTCAGGCTTGTATTGAGCATGCTCAGAAATTCCTCGGTTGATATGGGTTCACGGGGATGGATTTTGGTAGTAATCACAAAAGAATCACGGGGCCTTCCTGTTAAAAGAATACCCAGCATTTCTTCATTTCTGCCCTGCTGATAACCGTTTGCCGTATCAAGATGGATAATTCCTCCATCCAGTGCCGAACGCACAAGGTTCGGATTATCTACCCGCATAACGCCAAGACTGACAACAGGCAACTGAATGCCGGTCTTCCCGAGCGTTCTGTAAATAATATCCTTTTTGCGGTTTTCGGCCGGAATACTATCAGCATGTGCGGCACGTGATGCCAGAGGCACCATACTCCCTGCCAGCCCGGCAGCGGAATATTGCAGAAATTTTCGACGGTTGAGCATACGATTCCTTTTTTTATGCCTATAAAAATACAGAATGATTTTGTAACATGCCATACAAAACCCGACAAAGCCCCTGACCTTCAAACCGAAATTAACTTTATCTTCCTGAAACGTTCAAAAAAGTATCTGAAGAAAAGTAACTCCCGGAATTTTGAAGAAAGCTATAAATGTGTACATTTGTTTTCCTGACGGATTTCTACCAAAATGTTGCTTTCTTAAAAATCAGAATTATGAAAACTTCCTGGCTTTTTCTGCTTCCGGTTTTGATTTTATCAATGTGTACCGCCCCTTCACTGAACGAAAAAAAAGAAGCTCCACAGCATTTTTCCCTGGCTGTCAATGTTTCTGACGAAGGTTTCGACCCGGTGCGCCTGGCACGGATCGATTCGTTGTGTGAACATGCCATACAGAATAACATTCTTCCCAATGTTGTTACGTTTGTGGCACGTCATGGCAAAATTGTTCATTATAAAGCGTTTGGCTTCCGGAACAGGGAAAAGAATATTCCGGTACAGAAGGATGATATCTTCCGGCTCGCTTCCATGAGCAAAGCCATCGTTACCGTGGCCCTGATGTCATTGTATGAAGAAGGAAAGTTCCTTCTCGATGATCCCCTGGCCAAATACATCCCGGCCTTCAGCAACATGAAGGTAATGGAGAATTTCAATCCGCAAAAGGGAACTTTTACCACGCGCCCGGCCAAAGGGCCGATAACGATCCGGCATCTGCTAATGCATACATCCGGAATTCATTATGGTAATCTTTCAGGAAATGACCTTTATGAGAAGGCCGGAATTCCAGTGTTGCATTCCAAAGACAGTTTGACCATTGCCCAGGTGGTTGACAGGCTTGCAGCCCAGCCGCTTGCTCATGACCCGGGGGCCGGATGGACATATGGCCTGAATACCGATGTAATTGGCCGGCTGGTGGAGATATTTTCAGGGAAACCGCTGGACGTTGCATTAAAAGAAAGAATCTTTGATCCGCTCGGGATGAAAGACACCTGGTTTTACCTGCCGGAAAAAGATTATTCGCGGTTTGTTACGCTCTATGGAAAAGAACATGCCGACAGTGCTCTGAAATTGTCAGAAAATGATTTATTCCAGACCTATGCTGTTTCCGGGGCAAAAACCTATTTTTCAGGAGGAGCCGGCCTGGTGGGACCCATTGAGGATTATGCCCGCTTCTGCCAGATGCTCCTGAACAGGGGTACATTTAACGGAAAACGGATTCTGAGCCGCAAAACCATTGATATAATGACCATGAACCAGATTGGCGATTTCGGAGTGTGGGGCGGGGAAAACAAATTCGGACTAGGATTTGAAATTATGACCGAAAATTTCAATCGTCACCTTTTGGGAAGCGTGGGTTCGTTCAAATGGGGCGGTATGTATTATACCGATTACCTGATTGATCCGAAGGAGGATCTGATTTTCCTGTTTTACACAAATGTATTTCCGTATGCGGGACCTGACCTGCATCAATATTTCAGAGTTCTGGTTTATCAGGCCCTTGCCGATTAAAGAGATATCGCATATCCAGGCTTTGTTTTTCGGCTTTTCGCTGTTCGCCGTTCGCTGTTCGCTCAGGGTTATACGCTTTCCGCTATTGTTTATCCTACACTTAAAAATCTCAAATCACAACTCATAAATCACAAATACCAAACCACAAACCCTGCGTGCAAAGCCCAAATCGAAATCAACAATCGATGAACGAAAGAATTGTGATTCTAGATTTCTGATTTCTGATCTTTTTGATCCTGAACGAAAACAAATAAAATCTCAAATCAGAAATCACAACTCACAA
>JAAYUG010000028.1 GCA_012517825.1 Bacteroidales bacterium
ATTGACGGTGAGAGCAAGAGGAAGGTTATATTTTGAAAGCAGAAGGAAAAACATGCATCCTCTGAAAAGGAATTCATAGGCAAAAAGGTAGGCTATCCAGCTCAGTGCACTCAGCAGGACAAGTTTTCCGTTCCATTGTTCCATGCGGATTTCCGGATACAACTGAAGGTTTTCAGGTCGTCTTCCGGTTATCAGGCTTATTATTATTAAAGGAATGGATAAGGCAACGGAGACAATCGCAGTATTGTGAGCGTTACGAAGAGAAAACCAATCCAGAAAATTCTGGTGAGTAAAATGAAGGAAGAGCCATGGAAGGAGAAAGAACAAAAGCACGGCAAGACTGCGTTTGAAAAGAACAAAGCGAAGAGAGCCTTTTCCGGCCCGGGTAGAAAACCATCCATTGGAAATCACTTTTCCGCATAGAACCCACCATCCGATATAGCAGATGCCGGCAAAAAGAAATCCTGTTTCGGGGGCCAGTGTTTGCATTTTTTGTTTGTCCGGGTTATCAGTTCACAATACCGGATTTTCAGGAATTTTTCCGTCGGAATACATTCCCGCAATCAAAAATATTATTTTTAACCAAAGAAACGACAGATTATGAAACAAAAACATGTAATAGTGATTGGTTCGGGTGTGGCGGGTATGGCATCTGCGATCAGGCTGGCAGCAAAAGGTTTTTCTGTAGAAATTTTCGAATCGGCTTCTCAACCCGGAGGAAAATTAAACGAATTGCGTCAGGAGGGCTTTCGTTTTGACAGAGGACCTTCATTGTTTACCCTGCCTCATTTGCTCGATGAAGTATTTTCAGATTTTGGCAAAGATCCCCGAGATTATTACACATACGATATTCTTCCGGTTATTTGCAGGTATTTTTATGAAGACGGGACTGTGCTTGATGCTTACAGGGATCCGGTTCAGCTGGCTTCAGAAATTGAGACAAAAACAGGTGAAAAGGCACATAAGGTGCTTCATTTTCTCGAGAAGAGCCGAAAGATATATGAACTGACCTCCAATGTCTTTTTGTTCCGGTCATTTCATCAGTTTTCCACTTTTGTTTCGCGGGATTTTATTAAAGCATTATTGCAATGGTATAAGCTCGACCCTTTTACTACCATGCATACCCGAAACAGCAGAATTTTCAGGGAAAAACATATCGTTCAACTTTTTGACCGTTATGCCACTTATAACGGTTCCGATCCTTATCAGGCACCAGCTACCCTGAATGTTATACCGCATCTTGAACATAACATCGGTGCTTTTTTCCCTGAGGGAGGCATGTACACAATTATTAAATCCCTGCGAAAGCTGGCAGAAGAATTTCAGGTATCAATCCATACCGGAACGAAGGTGGATGAAATAATTCTATCGGGTAAAAAGGTTTCCGGGGTGCGTGCGGGGAATGACATACATCCCTCTGATATTGTCGTATCTGATGCGGATATTGTATACACTTATGCTCTGATAAAAAATCATCCGATACCAAAGCGTTTTATTACCTCCGGAAGGTCAACATCGGCTCTTATTTTTTACTGGGGTATCAAAGGGAATTACCCGGAGCTTGATTTGCACAATGTTTTGTTTTCATCTGACTATCAAAAGGAATTTGAATATTTGTTCCGAAAAAAGAGCATCACAGATGATCCGACGGTGTATATTTTTATCAGCAAAAAACGGGTACAGGGCGATGCGCCGGAAGGATCAGAGAACTGGTTTGTCATGATCAATACGCCCGAAAATATTGGCCAGGACTGGGATGTTCTGATCAGCCATGCGCGCAAAAATATTCTGGCAAAAATTGAGCGGATAACAGGAAGAAGGATAGAGCCGCAAATTGTAACTGAGTCAATCCTTGATCCTCGGAAAATAGAGGAGTATACATCTTCCTGGCATGGTTCACTTTACGGGGCACATTCCAATTCAGTTTTTTCTGCCTTTTTGCGTCATCCGAATTTCAGCCGTAAAATACAGGGATTGTATTTTTGCGGTGGCAGTGTTCATCCGGGCGGAGGGATACCGCTTTGCCTTTCTTCTGCAAAGCTTGTAGCCGAATTGGTATGCCGGAGAGAACGTTAGCGGGCCTCTGACATATCCACAGCTATTTCGAGATCCCAGTTGGAACGGACTTCCACGTCAGAGGGGTAAATAACCACTTTTTCGGGTTGTATTTTTTTCAGGTAATTTCCGGTATCCCAGATTCCGTTGGCATTGGCATCAGCAATTGCTCTCAGTTTGTACTTTTTGGGTAGGAGGAGTTCAAAGACTGTATTTCCGGCCGAACCGGCGTTTCTTCTCAGCACAACTTTATCGTTTTCAATTAATTCATAAACCACGGGAGTTGTGGCATTCTGAGCCGTTACAATCAGTCTTCCGTAGTATTCAGCTTCCCTGGTTTTAAAGCGAACTTTCAGAGTATCGTTTATCTGATGATAGATGGTTTGTATCGCTCCGGGAAGGCAGACAAGCTGGAAGGTTGAGTTTTCAACCCATGGTACATCGAGTTGTATTTTACGGAAATTCCCTGCTTGTTTTTTGAGTTTGCAGGGATAGGGTGCGAAAATCGTATCTTTAAGAATCTGAAGATCAATTAAAGATGTATCTATTCCAAGGATCGGGTGCGGCGCTTCAAGGATAAGGGATTCATTCAGTTCAATGATTTTGCCGGGAGAAGCGTTTCCTGTCAGTTTGAAACCGGAAGACTGCTCCTGTTTTTCTCCTTTCCTTGGTTTGCTTTGTGTTTTGGGGATAAAGGAAAACCGAAGCGTATCGGAACGGATTATTGTATTTCCCGTTGAATCTGTTTCAGGGAATCGGGCAAGTAAACTGAGGTTTTGTTTTCTTATAAGGGAAGAATCCGTTATCCAGAAAAGGAAGGTATCGAGATTCTGAGACATTTCAGGAAGATACCAGGGCTGGTTTACTATAGTATCAACAGGTTCCAGGGTAACCGTATCGCGGGAAGGGATGTTCAGGTACACCGCCAGAAGACAGGCTTCGGGACGTTTATAATCTTTCAGGTATTGAGCTGAAGGGAGTTCTTTGAAAAGACGAAAATGAACAACTGCGGCATATTCTTTTTCGGCCGGCAAGGATTCGGAGGAATCCGGTATGCTTTTCAGTGAATCAACGGGAGAACCGGAACCGACAGTGCGGGCCGAATCAATTGCTTCCCTCTGGATTCTGAAACTATCAGGATGCAAAAAAAGCAATGAATCGTCAAAGCCAATCATTTCGTCGGGAGGGTCGTAGCGCAAGTTGTTGTTTGCGTCAGCAAGAGCGATGATATTATAAGTTCCCTCCTTAAGGAAGGGAATGCGAAAATTTCCGTTTTTATCGGTACGGCCAACATAAAGAGGTTTCAGGCGATAGGGTGCCGAATCGGACAGTTGTTCGTACAGCATCACCATGACCTGTTCTTTTGGTACTTTCAGATCATATGAACTGATGACCGAACCCTTCACGGTAAACGAGTCGACGTAACTGCCGGTAGAGAAAACATAAATAAAACCCGGCACCGGATTATTTTCGGTAAAATCGGTAATTGCATTTCCGAAATTCAGGGTATAGGTGGTATTTTCCCTGAGTGTGTCTTCAATAATGATCTCGATCTTTTTGCCTTTCAGTTTAATTTCGGGTTGTTTATGCAAGGGAGGCGAAACAAGGAGTTCCTGCTGGACATTTTTCAAATCGAGGAATTCATTGAAGGTAATGACAATCTTTTTCGGGTGGATTCCGGTTGCTTTGAATGGCGGTTCACTATGCAGTACAACCGGCGGGATGGTATCCTTGGGTCCGCCGGTAACTGTCCCGACTTTTGCGCAATTTGGCAGGAAAAAGGAAACCATCAGAAGCAAAAAAGGGAAAATGCCGGTTAACCGGAGAAATGATTTTTTTAAGCCAGGTGATGTTGTTCCGGGCTCGTAAAAAGTTGCTGAAATTCCAACTTCCGGCCTTATCCGTTTTCTGCCGGAACAAGGCGCAGGTGTTAAAATATTTGAAAGCCGGAACATACTCTGCACTTTTCGACTAAGTTAATCTGAGCAGGTTAAACGGCCAAATTTATAGTTTTTGGATTGAGTTAAGAATAAAATCAAAGATTAAAAATGCACGTTCGCAAAAAATCTCGTACGTTTGCACACTGAACCAAATGCATGAGATATGATTCTGAATGCGGTTATCTGGAATGCCAATCCGGAAATATTTTCTCTCGGAACTCTCAGTCTCCGGTGGTATGGTCTTTTGTTTGCCCTGGGGTTTGTCATCGGGTATTTTATTTTTCAGAATTTTTTCAGGAGAGAAGGCATATCGTACGAATACCTTGACAAACTGCTTGTTTACATGGCAGTTGGTACTATTGCAGGGGCACGGCTCGGGCATTGTTTTTTTTATGATCCGAAGTATTACCTGAACAATCCGTTGGAAATTCTGGAAGTCTGGAAAGGCGGTCTGGCAAGTCATGGAGCAGCTATAGGAATTTTGCTGGCCTTATGGCTTTTTGTAAGGAAATACAAATTTTCTTACCTCTGGTTGCTCGACAGAATAGTTATTCCGGTTGCCCTGGCGGGAGCCTTCATACGTACCGGTAATCTCATGAATTCTGAGATTTATGGCGTGGCAACCCGGAGTACGAAAGGATTCATTTACGTGCATGATCTGACCCGCCAGCTTGAAAGACTGAAAGCGGTAAATTCCATTCATTACCGGGTAACAGGTGATAGCCTGTCCAACGGAAGGGCTTTGCCGATGGAAGTTCAGGTAACCCTGGGGTCGCAGTTGCGTGACTCTTCCTCTGCTGCTTTGTTTGCCGAATTAAGATTAAGGGAGTACCTTGCTAATAACCCGTTAGTTGAAGAAACAGATTTCTATTATCCTCCTGATAAGGACTTCCGTTACAAAGTTGAGAAAAATGCAAAAGGAAGGTATGTCGTCACAGCGTATTTTATGGGTGTGCCAAAGTATCCGACACAGATTTTTGAAGCGCTTTCCTATTTTGCTATCTTTTTGATTCTGTATGGCCTTTATTTGAAATACGGGACCAGGTTAAACAAGGGATTTTTGTTTGGAATGTTTTTAATGCTGGTCTTCACGGCACGTTTCCTCATTGAGTTTATCAAGGAATTTCAGTCGGCTTTTGAAGCCAACCTGCCTCTGAATATGGGACAACTGCTGAGCATACCTTTCATTATAGCCGGAATTTATTTCATTGTGCAGTCGTTAAGAAAAAAGGAAAAGTCGGTTCATTTCGAAGAAAACGCTTAATTATTGGTTTGTTTTACCCGGCATGGAATCAACTGCCGCCATTTATTACAGGACCATGACAGGGAATACACGGGAGGCTGCCCTGCGGATTTCGGAATTGTTCGGGGACCGAACAAAGGGTTGCTACGATATTGTCAAAGATGGATTTCCGGATTGGGAAAAACATGATATCCTGTTGTTTGGAACCTGCACGTGGGATGTCGGGCAGCTTCCGCCGGGCTGGGAAAAGCTGGAAATCCTGCTGAACAATTCTTTAATACAGGGCAAGAAAATCGCATTGTTTGGATTAGGAGACCAGGGAAGTTATCCGGATTCCTTTTCGGATGGGTTGGGCATCCTTTACCAGTGGTTCCGGAAGGCCGGGTGCAAAATCTACGGGCGATGGCCGGCTGAGGGATATACCTACGCTTTTTCAAAGGCTGAAGAAAACGGAGTTTTTGCCGGGCTGGTTCTCGATGAAAACCAGCAGCCTGAACTGTCTGAAACAAGAATAAAAACATGGGTAGAGCAAGTAAAAAAGGAAATGAATCGGGAAGCCAACAGGTAATTTTAGCCTCGCGGAGTTGTTTCTCATGCATATCAGCTAATTAATGAAAGAAGAAAAGGAATTCTGAAGAAAGTAATTGCAATGAGTGCGCATCTTCATTCTTCCGGTGCCCTTTCGGGTAAAAGTGGTGTGGCACAGGGCCGGCTGATTGTGGTGGTGATGCTGAACCTGCTCATCACTCTGGCGGAACTGGCAGGGGGGATGCTGGCCAACAGCCTTGCCCTTGTATCGGATGCTGTTCATAACTTCGGAGACACATTGAGCATTTTTGTTGCGTGGCTGGCCGGCCGTATCAGCGACAGGGACCCGAATGTGCGGAAGACATACGGTTATCGCAGAGCCGAGATTCTGTCGGCTTTGCTGAATGCTTCTGTTCTCATTGTAATCTGTCTTTTTCTTCTTTCTGAAGGCTGGAAGCGCCTGATGCACCCCGAAAGCGTCAAAGGCGGTCTGATGATATGGATAGCTCTGATTGGTTTTGCTGCCAATTTCCTGTCAATTCTTCTTCTGAAAAAAGAAGAAGGAAAAAGCTTAAACATCAGGGCAGCATACCTTCATCTTCTAGGGGATACCCTGTCGTCGGTAGCAGTTATTGCCGGAGGAATTCTGATTTTGTTTTTCCGCATTTACTGGATTGACCCTGTACTCACCCTGTTCATCAGTCTGTACATTCTCAAGGAGACGTATGAAGTTCTGCGACAGACGGTTGATATTCTGATGCAGGGAACACCAAAGGATCTGGATCTGAATCACGTACAGCATGTTCTTGAACAAGTTGAAGGGATAGCTAATATTCACCACGTACATGCCTGGAATTTGTCGGACAGGGAAATTCATTTTGAATGCCATGTTGATCTGGCGGAAGATATCAGGATTAGTGAGTCGGAAAAAATTCTGAATCAAGTTACGGAGATTTTGCGTGAACAATTTGGAATTTCGCATGTTACTCTGCAGTTTGAATACAATTGCTGCGACGATAAACAATTGCTGCACAGCAGAAAGGAGGAAACGTGACAGAGTGGATTCTCAGGTATCTGAAGGAAACAGCAGTGCTTGGGATGGAGATGGCTCCGTATCTGATGCTGGGTTTTCTTTTTGCCGGCATACTATATGTCTATTTTCCAAGGGAGAAAGTAACCCGCTATCTTGGGGGTAACAATCTGCGATCGGTTATCAATGCAGCACTGATAGGTGTTCCCCTGCCTTTATGTTCGTGCGGGGTAATACCGGCTGGTATTTCTTTTTATAAGAGTGGTTCATCCAGAGGGTCAACCGTATCGTTTCTTATATCGACACCCCAGACAGGGGTTGATTCCATTATGGCCACAGGATCATTGCTGGGATGGGCGTTTGCCATAGTTCGTCCTATAGTTGCCTTTCTCACAGGCATATTGGGCGGGCTGTTAACCAATCTTGCTTTCAGAAACGAAAACAGCAAGCCGGTTCAGAAAGTGGTGGACCTTAATGGATCTGAAGAAGAGTTTCATTACAGGAACAAGTTTTTTGGCATGCTCCGGTATGCTTATGTTGATTTCCTTCAGGATATTGCCAAATGGCTCCTGATAGGTCTTCTGCTGGCAGGTCTGATATCGGTTCTCATACCTGATGATTTTTTTACCCGTTATCTGGGAAATAATCTGGTGAGCATGCTCTTGATATTGATGGTAGCGGTTCCCCTGTATGTGTGCGCAACGGGATCCATACCTATTGCAGCCGTTCTGATGATGAAAGGATTGTCACCTGGTGCGGCTCTTGTATTTCTTATGGCCGGGCCGGCTACCAATGTTGCCACCATGACGGTTATCGGCAAGGTAATGGGGAAAAAGGTATTGGGTATGTATATGGTATCTATCATCGGGGGGGCCTTGCTGTCAGGTATTTTAATTGACCTGCTGTTGCCTGCCCAGTGGTTTATCATGCCGTTGCATCATCTTCATCAGGCCCATGAGCACGGGCTTCCGCTCTGGCTGAAGGCCGGTTCGGGAATTGTTTTACTGGCACTCACACTATTTGCCATCTACAGAAGATATTTCAGGCCAAATAAGATAATCACAACTGATACTATCGAAAAAAAGGATGAAGCTATGAAGGAACTTTTGGTAAAAGTAGGCGGCATGACTTGCCAGCACTGTAAGATGAATGTGGAACGAACCTTAAAGGCTGTTCCTGGCATTCAGGTTGCAGAGGTTGATCTGAGTTCAGGCAAAGTTCTTCTGAAAGGGGATCAAATTGACCTGCAGGCTGTCAGAGACGGTGTCGAAAGTATTGGCTATACCTATGAAGGGGTTTTATAAGTTTTCCCTCTCATATATTTCAGCATATCAGTTTAATCCTTATTTTTGCAGTTCACTGTGCCATGCAGTTCATTGTTGAGAACAGACATGGCAGGTGGGTTATGCAATTCCAACCATTAAAAATGAAACAATATGCACAAACTGGTATTATTACGGCATGGTGAAAGTCAGTGGAACAAGGAAAACCGTTTCACGGGCTGGACGGATGTAGATCTTAGTGAAAAGGGCATAGAGGAAGCCAAAAATGCAGGACGTTTAATGAAAGAAGCGGGGCTTACGTTCGACATTGCTTATACTTCCGTGCTGAAGAGAGCTATCAGGACACTGTGGATTGCTCTGGATGAGATGGATATGATGTGGCTTCCCATTGTCAACACCTGGCGTCTGAACGAACGTCATTACGGGGCCCTTCAGGGTTTGAACAAGGCAGAAACAGCCGCCAAACACGGAGAAGAAAAGGTAAAGATATGGCGAAGAAGCTATGATGTTCCGCCGCCAGCCCTGGAAAAAACGGATCCGCGTTATCCCGGGAATTTTCCGGCTTACAAAAATGTTCCGGAAAAAGATCTTCCTCTTACCGAATCACTGAAAGATACGGTTGTCCGTTTTCTTCCCTTCTGGCACGAAACCGTTGCTTCTACCATCAAATCAGGGAAGAAGGTTCTGATTGCAGCACACGGAAACAGCCTGAGAGCTCTTGTCAAGTACCTTGACAATATGAGTGATGAAGCCATTGTGGAATTGAATATTCCTACCGGCGTTCCTCTCGTTTATGAACTGGATGATGATCTTAAACCCATCAAGCATTATTATCTCGGAGATGAAGAAGCTGTAAGAAAAGCCATGGAAGCTGTTGCCAATCAGGGTAAAGCCAAAAAGTAATTTTTGAGGAAGTTTAAACAAAAGCCGGTTGATGTTTTTGTCAACCGGCTTTTGTTTTATGTTCAGGTCAATTTTATTACGATCAGGAATAATATCATGGATTTCCGGTATTCCTGCTCGGAAGGAAAAAAATTTTAACATTTTTTATCATTCATCGAATAATGAATCAAAATTCTCTATAACTTTGCAACGTTTTAAATTTTAATACTTTATCAATATGAAAAAACTGATTGCCTTATCATCTGTGGTTTTGATGCTTGTTCTGGCTTCCTGCGGCGGCAAAGCTACCAAACAGGAAACGACTGACACAACCAACGTACCTGTTGAGCAGCCGGTTGATAGCAATGCTGTTGATACAGCTGCTGTACAGCAGTAAACATATCATCATCAGCAAGACAGGACGGAGAAGTTATCAAAAGCTAAAGCATGGGAACGTCAAAGTGACGTTCCTTTTTTTTTCGTATTCCGCCAGCCGCAATAGATTGTTTAATTTTGTGAAAGGTTTTTCCGTTATAGGTGTCAAATAGGCACCCAATTCTTCCTGGATGGAGGACAAGGAAATTGTTCAGAAAATACTGGACGGAGATCACCGGGCCTTTGAGATGCTGGTAGAAAAATACCAGGAAATGGTATTCCGGACGTGCATCGGATTATTGCATAATCCTGATGATGCTGATGATTTAGCTCAGGAAGTATTCGTCGAGGTTTTTGAGTCGCTGGGATTTTTCCGGCATGAAGCCAGGCTTTCTACATGGATTTACAGGATTGCCGTCAACAAATCACTCAATCATTTAAAAAAGATCAAGAAGAAAAGTCTTTTCAAAAGCCTGGAGGAAATTTTTCAGCTAGGACAGAAAAATGATCTGTCTGTTTCCCTGGCAGATGGTGCCGATAAGGGTGTTGAGGCGGAGGAACAGAAAAAAATCCTCGAGGCAGCCTTGAACAAACTGCCTGAAAACCAGAGAATAGCATTTGTTCTTTTCCGTTATGATGAATTGCCGCAGAAATAGATTGCCGAAATTATGGGTCTATCTGTTTCGGCGGTTGAGTCTCTTGTTCACCGGGCCAGGAAAAATTTGTATAAATTACTGGAAAACACCGAAATTCATGCTAAATAACATGCAAGATTTTTGCTTATTTGTTGTCAAATCAAAAAAGGACCGGTTATGAAATGCCAGGAGGTTTCCGATTATCTTGACCGTTATCTGGACGGCCAACTGGATGCCGGTACCAGCCGGATGTTGCAGGATCATTTGTCTTCCTGCGATTCCTGCCGGCAGAAAGTTGAGCGGTTTGAGCTTATTATGGAGGCTATTGAAAAGGAGAAGAAAGCAGAGCTCAGGCCATTCTTTTATACGCGGGTATTAAATAGGCTGGAAGCAAAAAAGGAATCCGAGATGAGGACAGGCACTGCTCAACGGGTTTGGCAGCCCGCCCTGATGGTCCTTTTGCTTCTGCTTTCCCTTACTATTGGTATTCTCGTGGGCAGCAAATATTCAGGTACTACATACACACAATCAACAAACACTGTAATTTCTGCCGATGAGTTTTACATCAATGAAGGCCGGAATGAAATTGAAACCATTCTTTTGGCGGAGGAATAAGCCATGAATTATTTTTCAGGAAACAGGATTCTTTACTGGATCATTGCCATACTGGGCGTGTTCTGTCTTTCTCTTCTGGCGGGTATTTATGTTCACTATATGAAGGGAAAGAAATTGTATGAACAGAGAGTTCAGATGGAGCAACAGAGGCATCGTGACATCATGAACAACCTTCATCTGACGCCGGAACAGGAAAATGCTTTCAACCTTTCGCGCGATAAATATTTCCATGAGGCCGGTGCTGTAATGGAACAACTGAATGCGAAAAGAAATGAATACATTCAGGAATTGACTTCCGAAAATCCTGACACAACCCGTCTGAAAGCCATTTCAGAAGAAATCGGAGTCCTTCACAGGAACCTGAAGGTTCTTACCATGCGGCATTATATGGAATTGCGGAGATTGTGCAATGCTGATCAGCAGAAGGTTCTGAACGAAATGTTCAGTCGTTTTATACAGAACGAAGGGAAACACAGGGGCCCCGGAGCAGGCAAATGGCAGAAAAGAACCTCGCCGGTTGATTGTCCCTGGTTTAAGGAAAATTAACATTTGGTTGTGCAAGATTGGAACACGGAAAGATGTCTAACAGGCAAACCAATAAACAAAGTGGTATGAAAAAGAATGTATTTTTAATGTTACCTGCATTTTTGCTGTTAATCTCAGCATGGGGGCAGGTTTCAGCGCAGCCGGCCTCAGGTCCCGGACCATTGGCATGGTGCAGCAATCTTCCCGGACTCACCGGAGATCAGGAAGCGAAGATTAAGCAATTGCAGACCCAGCATCTGAAAGACATGCAGGCGTACCGTAACCAGTTAAACGAGAACAGGGCACGGTATCAGACCCTGATGACAGCACCTCAGCCCGACATGAAGGCTATCAATGCCAACATTGAAGAAAGGGCAAAAATCAGGACCGAAATGGAGAAAAACCAGGCAGCTCATGTACAGGCTATCCGGCAGGTGCTAACTGATGAACAACGTGTATATTTTGACCAGCACATTGGGAAACGGAAAGCTTGCAATGGATGTGGTTATGGAGCAGGTTGCCGTCATGGTTTCGGACCCGGACCTGGTGCGGGCGCTGGTATGCAGCATCGGAGAGGAGCCGGCTGGAATCAATAAACCAGTTATCTTCTAACAGATCAGAAGCAGAAAATTAAAACAGGCGGTTTGCTGAATTAGGTGAACCGCCAGTTTTTTTATTTGTTTTTTGTACATTTGAATGAATTTATATCTGATCTGCCATGTTCAACCGCATCATTGATTTTTCAGTAGGAAATAAACTCTTTGTAGGAATTACCATAATTTTTCTTATTGCCGGGGGCATCTATTCCATGATGAATGTACCTGTTGATGCGGTACCGGATATTACCAACAACCAGGTGCAGGTAGTTACCGTGAGTCCTTCCCTCTCGCCGCAGGAAGTAGAAAAGCTGATTACCTATCCGGTAGAAATGGCTATGGCAAACATTCTGAATGTTGTTGAAATAAGGTCAGTATCGCGTTTCGGTCTTTCGGTAGTAACTATAGTGTTCAAGGACCATGTTCCCATACTTGATGCAAGACAGCTTGTCAATGAGCAGATACAGGTTGTAGCTTCGGAGCTTCCGGCTGGTCTGGGTACACCGCAGTTGATGCCAATCACAACAGGGCTGGGAGAGATTTATCAGTATACCCTTGAGGTGGATCCAAAGTATCGGGACAAATATTCTGCTACTGATCTGAGAACCATTCAGGACTGGATTGTGAAGCGTCAGTTGTCGGGGATTCCGGGAATCGTTGAAATCAGCAGTTTCGGAGGGTATCTGAAACAATATGAAGTTGCGGTTGATCCTGACAAAATGCGGGCTGTTAATGTTACCATCAGCGAGGTATTCGATGCACTGGAAAAAAATAACCAGAACTCCGGCGGCAGTTATATTGAGAAATACAACAATGCCTATTATATACGTACCGAAGGGATGGTAAAAGATTTCAGTGACATTGAGCAGATCGTGGTAAAAAATAACAACGGATTTCCGATTCTTATCCGTGATGTCGGGAAGGTGCACGAAGGGCATGCACCCCGTTTCGGAGCCATGACTAAAAACGGGATGGGAGAAGCTGTTGGCGGAATCACCCTGATGCTGAAAGGAGCCAATTCATCCCAGGTGATCCGCGAGGTAAAGAAGCGGGTTGCTGAAGTGCAGGAGCGGCTTCCGGAAGGAGTGAGGCTGCAATATTATCTGGACCGTTCACGCCTTGTTAAAAAAACCATTTCTACGGTCACCCGGAATCTGATGGAGGGAGGGCTGATTGTGATTTTTGTACTGGTGCTGCTTTTGGGCGATGTTCGGGCAGGCATTATTGTAGCTTCGGTGATTCCGCTTGCCCTGTTGTTTGCCTTTATTATGATGCGCCTTTTCGGGGTATCGGCCAATCTGATGTCTCTGGGAGCCATTGACTTTGGAATTGTGGTTGATGGTGCCGTCATTATTGTGGAAGGAGTAATCCATCATTTGAAGACCCACCACAAAGGCCAGGTGCTGAGTACCGAAGAGCTGGGTGAAATTGTTTCCGATTCAACCAAATCGATTTACAAATCTGCCGTTTTCGGTGTCATCATTATCCTGATCGTGTTTTTTCCTATTCTTTCCCTTACAGGGATAGAAGGGAAAACCTTCCGGCCCATGGCACAGACTGTAAGCTTTGCCATAGCAGGGGCCCTGTTTCTCGGGCTGACCTATGTACCCATGATTTCTTCGCTTTTTCTGAGCCGCAAGGTGGCAGAAAAGCGCACCCTGTCGGACCGGCTGATTGATTTTCTCAAACTCACCTATCGTCCTGTATTACGCTTGTCTTTACGGTTCAAGTACTGGGTTCTGCTGCTGGCTTTTCTGGTTTTTGGTGTTTCGGTATGGGGCTTTCTTCATATGGGAGGTGAATTTATTCCCACCCTGGAAGAAGGTGACCTGGCCATGCAGATGAGTCTTCCTCCCGGCAGTTCGCTTGACGAAAGCATTGAAATTGCTACCAGGGCCGAGCAGGTGCTGAAAAAAAATTTTCCCGAAGTATTACAGGTAGTTTCAAAGATCGGTACGGCGGAGGTCCCAACCGATCCGATGGCGGTAGAGGATGCCGATATTATGATTACATTGAAGGAAAAGGAGGAATGGGTAAGTGCCAGTTCAAGGGAGGAACTGGTGGATAAAATGAAACAGGCCTTGAGTGTGGTTACCGGAGCCACATTTGAATTTACCCAGCCAATCCAGCTCAGATTCAACGAGCTAATGACAGGGGCCAAATCAGATATTGCCATCAAGATCTTTGGTGAAGACATGGATACACTATATTCTCTGGCCGGGAAAGCAGCTGCGGGCATTGAAAATGTTCCCGGGGCAAAGGATGTGAAGGTGGAAAAAATTCAGGGATTGCCCCAATTGGTCATACGCTATGACAGGGCGAAACTGGCAAAATACGGACTCACTATCAGCGAACTGAACCATACGGTTCGTTCAGCTTTTGCGGGAGGAGTTGCAGGTACCGTTTATGAAGGCGAGAAGAAGTTTGATCTGGTGGTTCGTTTGGAAGAAACTTATCGTCGCAAAGCAGACTTGAATAATTTATTTGTACGCACCTCACAGGGACAGATGATTCCTTTGAGTGAAGTGGCCACGATGGAGTTTTATGAAGGTCCGATGCAGATTTCCCGCGACGGGACCCGCCGGCGTGTTGTTATAGGAGTAAATGTGCGGGGCAGAGATGTGGAGTCGGTGGTGAAGGACATTGAGCAGGTACTTGGCCAAAATCTGAAACTTCCTCCCGGATACTACATATCGTACGGAGGTCAGTTCGAAAATCTCAGCCATGCCAAACAGCGTTTGTCGGTGGCCATACCTGTTGCCCTTGCCCTTATCATGTTGTTATTGTTTTTCACCTTTAATTCTGTAAAATATGCGCTTATGATTTTCACAGCTGTTCCTCTTTCTGCCATTGGAGGCATTGCCGCGCTGGCTATACGGGGGATGCCGTTCAGCATATCGGCAGGGGTGGGTTTCATAGCTCTTTTTGGTGTGGCGGTGCTGAATGGTATTGTGCTGATCAGTTATTACAATACGTTGAAAAAAGAAGGAGGGCGTGAGTTGCATGATCTGGTAGAATACGGAGCCATGCTGAGGCTCAGACCCGTTATGATGACAGCCCTGGTGGCCTCACTGGGTTTTCTTCCCATGGCAATATCCACTTCAGCGGGGGCAGAAGTACAAAAACCTTTGGCTACGGTTGTCATTGGAGGGCTGATTACTTCTACCCTTCTTACCATGATTGTTTTACCGATACTGTATATTATTTTCAACAGCGAGTGGCGCATTCTGGGCCTTCGCATTCGGTTCAATGCATTCCTTCCCCTGCTTGCCTTGTTCTTTCTCGGACAGGGAAAAGCAGAAGCCCAAACCCGTCTGACCCTGGAGGAAGCCGTACAAATGGCATTACAGAATAATCCTGAAATACGCAATGCCTCCCTGCGCACCGAAGCGGTTCTGGCAAAGAAAAGGGCGGTTTTTGATCCGGGCCTGACCGAAATACGGTACCAGAAAGGGCAAATCAATTCAGCCCTGCAGGATCAGTATCTGGAGGTGAACCAGCAGTTGGGTTCCCTTCCCGAGCATATTGCCAGGATTTCCTATGTTAAGCATCTTGCCAGCCTGAGCCGCTCGGAAGAAGTTCTGACGGAAGCCAGGGTTACAGTTGAAGTTAAATCTCTCTGGTTTGAATGGATGGCTGCTCTGCTCAGAATGCGAATGATGCAGGATTATATGCAAACAGCCGGACGGTTGCAGCAGGTTGCTTCAATACGTTACAGCACCGGTGAAATTACTCTTCTTGAAAAAACAGCTATTGAGTCGGAATATATGCGACTGCAAAGCGAATACAAAGAATGGGAGGAAAATTCAAGGCAGGCAGCAAACCGCATCAGACAGGTACTTTTTCTCACTGACAGTTTGGTTCCTGCCGATACATTGCTGGAAATGATTTCACCGCCTGAAAGCTTTTTACTGGCAGAAGATTCCTCCGGCCGGTCGGTTCTGATGTGGTATGAAAATTCCCTGAAGGCAAAATCTGCAGAAGTTGCCATCGAGAAAGCCCGGTATTTCCCTTCCCTTTTTGCCGGGTATTTCCGGCAGGACATTGATCAGGTGCATGGATTTGAAGGATGGCAGGCCGGAATCAGTTTTCCTCTCTGGTTCCTTCCTCAGTCGGCTAAGGTTAAGGAAATGAAAATCAACAAGGAAATAGCGCGGAACGAATATGAATACCAGAAGTTCGCTGTAAGAAATACCGTTGAAAACCTTACCGGTGAACTAAACAAACTGGCGGCACGCATTGCCTATTACCGCAACGGTGCACTGCAGCAGGCCGATATAATGATACGTACCGCAGGTCTTCAGTATGAAAAGCAGGAAATTGGCTACCTGGAATACCTGCAATTGCTTCATACCGCCATGACAATCCGCTTTGGCTACCTTGATGCATTAAAAAATTACAATCAGACAGCAGCACAGCTTGAATATTATACCCGATAAAAAATAAACTTATGAGCTTCAAAACATTCTTTCTGATCATTTTTACTTTACTGGCAACATCCTGCGGGAAAAAGAAACTGGCTGAAATGCAGGAAGCAAATGACAGTCTGGCGGCCAATGAAGTTGTCATGCGGGATAACCAGCTGGAAATGGCGGAGGTACAGATAGGAAAAATGGAAAAACGGGTTCTTTCGTCTACGGTTGAATGCAATGGGTCTGTTGAAGTGCCACCGGGTCATTATGCTTCAGTGCATGCCCCCATGGCTGGTTATGTGGCTGAAGCCTACTTCTTTCCGGGCAATTACGTAAACAAGGGAACTGTACTGGCTGTGCTGGAAAATTACGACTTTATTGTTCTTCAGAGAGATTACCTGGAAGCCAAAAGCCAGCTTGCCTTTTATGAAAGCGAATACCGGAGGCAGGGAGAGCTGTCGCAGGGAAATGCCTCTTCGGTGAAGCAAATGCAATTTAGCGAAGCAGAATATATGAGCCGGAAAGCAAGACTTCAATCGCTGGCGGCCCAGCTTTCCATGCTGGGCATTGACCCGGAAAAAGTCACTGCCGATGCAATCAGTTCCCGTATAAAACTCAGAGCCCCCATCAGTGGATATATTGTGCGGGTTGAAGCAAGTATAGGAAAATACGCTGATCCGGCCACTTCGCTGTATGAAATTGTTGATAAGTCGCACCTGCACATCAATCTCAAAGTTTTCGAAAAAGACATAAGCCGGATAAATAAAGGGCAGAAGGTGGATTTCACTATGGCCGGATTTCAGGAGACTTTTCATGCTGAAGTGGAAGCAACAGGGCAATATGTTACGGATGAAGAACGCATGGTGGATGTACATTGCCATATTAAGAATCCTTCTTCTGAAATCATTCCTGGAATGTATGTGCGGGCAAAAATAAACCTGCGAAACGATCCTGTTTACTGTTTACCTTCCACCTCCCTGGTAAGGGAAGACCGTACCAACTTTGTTTTCGTTCGGCACGGAAACCGTTTTATGCGGGTTCCCGTAACCACCGGCATTGAACAGGACGATTATACCGAAATTATTCATCCTCCTGACAGCCTGCTGGAAGCTGAAATCGTGGTGCGGGGCGCCTATTACCTTGCGGCTTCTCTATCTGAGAGAGAGCAATAATGGTTCAGGATGTTCCCTTATTGGCTCGTAAACTTTCATATGTGGTCGGAGCCGTCTGGTATGCGTAATTCCTGCATAGAATGCCAGGAAGGCAAGTTTTGTGTCGTCCTTTAAAATATTTATTTCAGAAATTCGTTAATTTTGAAGCGTTTATAAAATTAAAACAAACAAGTATGGAACAGAACATGAATGTGAATGATAAACAACTGAATAATATTGCCGAGCGCCGGAAGCGCTGGAATCTTATTCTGATTATAATAATTGTGTTGCTTGCCATTGGTGCGGCCTATCTTTACAACCTCAATCAGCAGCAGAAAAAGGAAGCGGCGCAGATTCAGCAGGTACTGGAGGATGAAAAAGACAAACTGACCAACGAACTGAAAGGCCTGATGAACGAGTATGAAGCCCTGAAGTCAGACAACGACAGCATGAACCGGAAGCTGGAAGAACAACAGGACCGTATCAAAAAGCTTCTCGCCATCAATGCAAGCAATGTGGAAAAAATCAATCTTTATAAAAAAGAGCTGGTTACCCTCAGGGAAATCATGAAGAGTTATATTGTTCAGATTGACTCGCTGAACCGCAGAAACATGCAGCTTGTTGAAGAGAACAAGGAGGTGAAGGAACGGCTTGACCAGGCCAGGAAGAGCAATGAAGAGCTTACCCAGGTAAAGGAGGAACTGACGCAAAAAGTCAAGCAGGCTTCCATTCTTTCGGCCAAAGATATTGTTGTAACTCCGCTTAACCGGAGGAGCAAGGACACTGACAGGGCCAGCAGGGTAGCCAAGATCAAAACCTGTTTTACGATTCGTGAAAATACCATCGTGCAACCCGGCAGGCGGATTGTTTACTGCCGTATTACCCGCCCCGACCAGCTGGTCTTTACCAGTTCGGAAAACAATTTGTTTGATTTCCAGGGGCAGCAGATCGTTTTTTCCGAAAAACGGGAAGTCGATTACGAAAATGCCGATGTGGACGTATGCATTTATTATGCTGTGAAGGAAGGAGAAATGATACCGGGACAGTATTCAGTGGATCTTTTCACTGATGGCAACCTCATAGGAAGCACAACCTTTGTACTGAAATAGCCTGGTTTGTAGGGCTGATTCGGGAAATACACTACAGGTGCAAATCAAAAAACGGCAGCTTGCCAAAAAGCAAGCTGTTTTTTTTATTGTTTGGATGCTTCAGAGGTTTGAATACTCGATCAGTTGGCGGCGGGTAATGAAGCGGACCGGATACCAGGCCGCCAGGTACCCTATGAGAAGAACGGTAAAAAAGACCAGAACGAAATCTGTAATCTTCATATAAACCGGATAGGTATCAATTACGAACGAACCGCTTCCCGGGAGAGTAATCCATCCGAAATGCATCTGACCGAGGCAGATCAGCATTCCGAAAATCAATCCCAGTAAGGCTCCGGTAAAGGCAATAAGCAATCCTTCGAGAAGAAAAATTTGCCGTATATCGCCCGGGGAAGCACCCATACCTGACAAAACGGCGATATCTTTCTTTTTGTCAAGAATCAGCATGGTGATGGATCCAACTATGTTGAAAGAAGCAATGATGAGAATGAAAGTGAGGATGAAGTAAATGGCCCACTTTTCTGATTTCATCACCTTATAGAAAAATTCCTGCTGCTGGTAACGGTCTTTTACATCAAATCCTTTTCCCAGAAGCGAGCTGACGTCTTTCCGGATGCGGTCAACCGGTATGGAAGGTGAGCATTTTAGTTCAAGGGCTGAAATTTCGGATCGGTATTCGAGGATTTCCTGCGCAAAGTCAAGAGGTACAAAGATATACCGTGAATCGAAATCCTGTTCAATCCGGAAAATACCGGCGGCAAAAACGGCCTTTCGCTGAAAGGCGCGTGTGGGATCATTCAGGGATACATTGGTGCGCCGGGGCACATAAATCCAGATAGGATCAATCAGTTTGACACCGATACCCATATAATAGGCGATACCCTGACCGACAACCGCATAGGGAATATCTCCATGCCGCAGCATAAATTCTCCGTCATACATCATCTGATTGATGCCGCTTACCGAAGTGTAAGCCGAATCAACACCCTTGATGGTGGCGATGTATTGCTTGTCGCCGTATTTGAGGAGAGCATTTTCTTCCACTACCTGAGATATATAGAGAATGCCGGGTATTTTTGCCAGTTTTTCAAGAGGGAGGGAATCAGGCGAAAATACTTTTCCTTCCACGGCGGTGATTTTCAAATCAGGGTCGAATGAATTGAAGAGGCTTTTCACCAGGCGGTCAAATCCGTTAAAAACCGAAAGCACAATGATGAGGGCCATGGTTCCCACCATAACTCCTGTAACCGCAATCAGCGAAATGATATTGATTACATTCTGGGATTTTTTTGCCACCAGATACCGTCGTGCTATGTAAAACGGGAAGTTCATTCCTTGTAAGCTTTAACGATAAGGCCTGTTCCCTGGCGATGCGAGGTATGGAGATCGGCGAAATTCAGAATAAGTGCAGGCAGGATCGTCAGAAGATACCAGAAGGGAAGAACAAGAAAGAAAAGGCGGGAGGTGTTCAGCATCATGACGGGATATTTCATGGAAAGTATCCAGGCAATATGGCCGGGGGTACCATAGGAATAAAATGCTTCCACGCGGGAAAAACCTGCAGAGCGGAGTTTTTCTGTAATTTCTTCCATGTTGTAGCCGTTTCGCACATGTTCGTCAATAAAGGAAGGATCATCCGAATGCCGGGCATCACTGCCTCCTTTATCGGAAGGGGTTGAAATAAGAAGCATGGAAGGCTTTTTCATTGCCCGGAAGAAGTTTCTGAAAACCTGTTCATCCTCAGCAATATGCTCCATTACGTCGATGGTAATTACCAGGTCATAGGCGTCCTGGTCAGGGAGGTGCACCAGGTCGGCTTCGCGGAAGCCTACCCTGTTTCCGAGCCCGCACCGGTTGAAAAAATTGCGGCAGTCGCTGATCTGTTCCGGTTTGACATCGATTCCGGTAATGGTCCATTCGGGAGCTATCCGGGCCATAAACCAGGAATACTGGCCAAAACCCGAGCCGGCATCGAGTACGTTTTTTCTGCCGTTTGACTGCCGGGCAAAACGTCTTATTTCGCGCCGCACGTACCAGGAGCGTAGCAGAAGAATATTCAGCAGGAAATAGAACAACTTCCGGAGCCAGGGGGCGCGGTTAAAAACCTTTCCAAGCGAGTGCTTGATGGGATCGTACTGCATGCAGGGCTATTTCTTTTTCAGAAGGTTATCAATCCGTTCGTAGTAATCGAGGCTGTCGTCGATAAAAAAGGATAATTCCGGAATAATCCGTACCTGGTGGCGAATAATTTGTCCGAGGTGAAAACGGATATTTTTGGCATTCTGGTTGATGATTTCAAGGACTTCCTTTCCGGCCGCAGAGGGGAAAACGGAAATATACACCCGGGCTACGCTCAGATCGGGAGAAATCCGCACCACGGTAACCGTAACCATACGCCCGTTGAACAGGCTGTTTGTTTGCTGCTGAAAATAGGTAGCCAGTTCTCGCTGGATGAGGCGTGCTACTTTTTGCTGGCGTGTACTCTCGGCCATATATTAATTCATCAGGTTATAAATACGGGCCATCAGTCGGCTGACTCCGTTAATAACAGGGCATGCCTTCTTTTTTTCTTTCATCGCTTCAAAAAGGCGTGAAAAACGGTTGCGGGTTTCCTGCAACAATTTGCTCTGATGAACCGGAATTTCATTTGTAGCCATTGATGTATATGTGTTTACTGGTTTTGGGAAAATTTCGGGAGGAGAGGAGGGTGTTGAAATGTGAGCCGTAAAAATACTATTTTTGCACAACTTTTTGTATGTCAAAGTCATTATAAAAGCTTGGTTATGGAAGTTGTACTCAGCGGGATACGCAGCACAGGGAACCTGCACCTGGGAAATTACTTCGGTGCGGTAAAGAATTTTGTTGCTATGCAGAAGGATTACCGCTGTTATTTCTTTATTGCCGATTACCATTCCTTAACGACCCATCCTACTCCGGTTGATCTGCATGAAAATGTCAAGGCGGTCCTTTCGGAATACCTGGCGGCGGGGCTGGATCCTGAGCTGTCGACTATTTACATACAAAGTGATGTTCCGGAGATTCCCGAGTTGTATCTCTTGCTGAATATGATTTCCTATGTGGGGGAACTGGAACGTACAACCACTTTTAAGGAAAAGGTGCGCAAGCAACCTGATAATGTGAATGCCGGCTTGCTTACGTATCCGGTACTGATGGCTGCCGACATACTTATTCATAAGGCCAATAAGGTTCCGGTGGGAAAAGACCAGGAACCGCACCTTGAAATGGCTCGCAAATTTGCCCGCAGATTCAATCAGATGTACCATACGGAATGTTTTCCTTTGCCGGATGCTTTCAATTGGGGAAAAGAGCTGATCAAGGTACCCGGTCTGGACGGAACCGGAAAAATGGGTAAGTCAGAAGGCAATGGAATATTCCTGGCCGATACGGATGCGGAAATACGGAAAAAGGTAATGAGGGCTGTTACCGATACGGGTCCGGCAAATCCGGGTCAGCCAATGTCAGAGCCGGTGCGGAACCTTTTTTATATTATGGAGATTGTTTCATCTCCCGATACAGTTGCCTATTTCAGAGAGCAATATGAAACCTGCAGGATCCGTTACGGCGACATGAAGAAACAACTGGCCGAAGATATCATAAAGATTGTTGCACCTATCCGTGAACGGATTAATCAGATTCAATCGGACAACAATTATCTGAGAAAGGTGGCCCGCATGGGTGCCGAAAAAGCAAGGGAAAGTGCCTCGAAAACACTGGCAGAAGTAAGAAGCATCATCGGCTTTAAGCCATTCTGATTCCATTCTTTTCTCTGGCAAAAGAAAAAGCAGGCTATGTAGCTGTTCTGCTTTTACTTTCACTCTCAGGCTGAAAAAATAAGTTTCATAAAATGACAACGTAGCCGGATAAAAGGCTATTTTGCGGCCAACAGAACTTTCTTCGGGTAATACGTTTTATATTCCTTAAACTTCGAGTAATTTTATCAGGGAAAAAGCTATGATTGATCCTGCCACTATTCAGCGGATATACGATGCCATCGATATTGTCGATGTGGTAAAGGATTATGTTTCCCTGAAGAAACGGGGAGCAAACTATCTGGGGCTGTGTCCGTTCCATAACGAAAAAACACCCTCGTTCACTGTTTCAGCCAGCAAGGGAATTTTCAAATGTTTCGGCTGCGGCAAGGGAGGGAATGCGGTGAATTTTATTATGGAGCATGAGCATCTCTCTTATGCAGAGGCACTTCGACTTCTGGCAAAAAAGTACCACATCGAAATTGTTGAGAAAGCTCCATCGGAAGAAGATATCCGGCAGCAGAATGAAAGGGAGAGCCTGCTGGTAATCAGTGATTTTGCCGCCAGATTTTTTGCTGAGGCCCTGAGGAAAGACGCTGAGGGGAAGGCAGTAGGGCTGGCATACTTCAAGGAAAGAGGCATCAGGGACGATATGATTGAACGTTTTCAGCTGGGATACAGCCCTGAAAAACGAGACGCCTTTACCAGGAGGGCCCTTCAGGAAGGATACCAGCTGGAATACCTCATTAAATCGGGATTAACCATACAGCATGAGGGAGGGGAGCCTTTTGACCGTTTTCACGGAAGGGTGATGTTTCCCATCCACAGTCTTTCGGGTAAGGTAATTGGCTTTGGCGGCCGGATCCTGCGTTCCGACAAAAACATAGCCAAGTACCTGAATTCGCCGGAATCAGAGATTTACCATAAGAGCCAGGTTTTATACGGATTGTATCAGGCAAGGAAGGCGATTGAAAAAACAGGTAAAGTTTTTCTGGTTGAAGGATATACAGATGTTATCGCATTGCATCAGTGCGGAATTGAAAATGTGGTTGCCTCAAGCGGCACTTCACTGACGGTTGAGCAGATCCGACTGATCAAACGTTTCACAAACAACATTACCATTCTTTACGACGGGGATGAAGCCGGGATAAAGGCTTCGCTGCGTGGAATCGATATGGTGCTGGAAGAGGGGATGAACCTGAAGGTTTTGTTATTACCTGAAGGGGAAGATCCCGACTCGTATTCGCGCAAGGTGAGCATAACCGATTTCCAGGGTTTTATTGAAAGGAATGAGAGTGATTTCATTACCTTCAAGACCCGCCTCCTGATGAAGGATGCACAGAATGATCCTATCAAACGGGCCAATCTGATCAATGATGTTGTCAGGAGCATTGCTTCCATACCTGACCCGGTAACCCGGTCGGTTTACATACGGGAATGCTCCGTGATGCTGTCAACTGATGAACAGACTCTTTATTCCCAGGTAAACAGAATCAGGCGGGAAAAAAGTGTGCAAAAAAGTTTCAGGGAATATGGTATTCCGGAACCTCCGGCTGAGCTTCCTTCGTCACTTCCTGAGGTTAGGGTGTTTGATGAAGTAAAACCCAAGGAAAGGGAAATCATCCGGCTGATTCTTAATTATCCGGAAAAAAAAGTATTGTATCTGAAGGAGCATGAAGATGATGAGCCGAAAGAAGTAACGATCAGTGAATTTTTCGTCAGGGAAATGAACCGGGATGAGATGCGGTTTAGCGATCCGGTGTATCAGAAGATATTTTCTATTGTGGAGGAGTATGTAGACCGTGGAGAACCTCTGGATGAAGCTGTTTTTTTGCGGTCATCAGATCCGGAACTGAGCCGTGTGGCAGCATCCCTTCTGGCGCCGATGCCGGAATTAAGTGCCATCTGGGCCAAGGAAGGCAGCATTCCTCCCACTGAAGAGGACAAGCTACCGGAGCTGGTTCCGAAAACTCTTCTGGCATTGAAAAACCAGATTGTGCTTGATGCCATCAAAGAGGCTCAGCAAAAATTAAGGCAGGCCCAGGAAACGGGAAATGCCGATGAGATCAATTTCTTCCAGCTCCGCATTGCAGAACTCAACAACTTTAAAAAGACCTTTTCAAAAGAACTGGGAGAACGTATTGTTATCCGATGAGAAAATAGTGCAATATTTTAGCCGAAAACTATCGGAAGATTGCAGGAATCAAAAAAATTCCGTATCTTTATTTGCGCAGGGAAGGGCAAATTGCGGTGAAAGGGATGAATTACTAACCCGGAAAACCGATGAAAACAGACCTTCTGTCATACCTCACCCAGAGGTACTATAAAGATGAACGCTCAAAGACCGAGCCGGGGCCGGTCATTACCATTTCGCGCGAATACGGCTGTCCGGCAAAGGATGTAGCGGCCAAACTTTCGGATGCATTGAACAACAAGCTGATGGTGCGGGGGGAAAAACCCCTGTGGCGGTGGATCAGTAAGGAGATTCTCAATGAAGTAGCACGGGAACTGGAAATGGATCCGGAGGAAATCAGGTATGTTTTTGAATATGAGAAGAAAGGTGTTTTTGACGACATTCTGAAATCGCACAGTCAGAAGTACTATAAGAATGACCGGAAGATCAGGAATACCATCGGGAAGGTAATTCGTTCCCTTGGGGTTCAGGGGCACATTATTATTGTAGGGAGGGCTGGGGTTGTGATTACGAAGGATATTCCGCGCTCCCTGCATGTAAATCTTGAGGCTCCCCTTGAGTGGCGGGCTCTCCGGACCAGTGAAAAGAAATGCATGACCATTGAACAGGCCAGAAAATATGCCCTCGATATGGACCGGAAACGCAGGGAATTCAGGGAATATTATGCCGGCAAGAATACCGATTATACGCGGTATGATGTCACCTTTAACTGTATGACTCTGTCAGTTGATGAAATAGTGGATGCTCTGATGAAAATTGCTGAACTCAGAAAACTGATTTAGAGTCTGAATTCTTTTCTGAGCAGGTCAACATAATCAAGTTTTTCCCAACCAAAGAATTCGACTTCTTTAAATACTTTTTCCGGATTTCCGTTGTTGGCATTGGGATAAACATAAGTAAAATCTTTCCGGTAGGGACGGCCCATGTGCCCATAGGCAGCAGTTTCGGAGAAAATAGGATTTTTCAGTCCGAAGCGTTTCACAATGGCATAGGGCCTCATATCAAACAGGTGGTTGATTTTTTCGGCTATCTGGCTGTCGCTCATTTTGATATGGGAAGTGCCGAAGGTATTGACGTAGAGACCAACGGGTTCAGCCACGCCGATGGCATAGGCAACCTGAATCAGCACTTCGTCGGCGATTCCGGCGGCGACCATATTTTTGGCAATGTGGCGCGCGGCATAAGCTGCTGAGCGGTCAACCTTGGAGGAATCTTTGCCCGAAAAAGCACCTCCCCCGTGGGCGCCGCGGCCCCCGTAAGTGTCAACAATAATTTTCCGTCCGGTTAACCCGGTATCGCCATGTGGGCCACCAATGACAAATTTCCCTGTAGGATTGACAAGTAAAATGTAATCGTCGTGAAAAAGTTTCTGAATCCGCTGGGGAAGTCTTGCCATAACCCTGGGAATTAATATGTTGCGCACATCATTCCATATAGTGGCATGCATTTCCTTTTCCCCGGCAAATTCATCGTGCTGGGTTGAAACAACAATTGTATGAATACGGTTAGGAGTTTTGTCGTCATTGTATTCAACGGTAACCTGGCTTTTGGCGTCCGGACGGAGATAGGTCATTTCATGCCCTTCGCGTCTGATAGCAGAGAGTTCCTGGAGAATGACATGTGCCAGTTCAATGGGCAGGGGCATGTATTCGTCTGTTTCGGTACAGGCGTATCCGAACATCATTCCCTGGTCGCCGGCACCCTGTTCTTCTTCCTTTTCGCGCACCACTCCCTGCCGGATATCGGGTGACTGCTCGTGAATGGATGAGATAATTCCGCAGGCGTCGGCATCAAACATGTACTCGGCTTTGGTATAACCGATGCGCCGGATAACCTCCCTGGCCAGGCTCTGAACATCAACGTAAGCCCGGGTGCGGACTTCACCGCTCAAAACAACAAGCCCTGTAGTGACCAGCGTTTCGCAAGCCACTTTTGATTCAGGATCGTAGCGCAGAAATTCATCCAGCAGGGCATCAGAAATCTGATCGGCAATTTTGTCAGGATGTCCCTCAGATACACTCTCGGAAGTAAAAAGATACGGCATCAGTAAAAGTTTATAGTCTCAGGAGGGCAAATTTAGTTTTTTCATTGAAAAAAAGTGGGCCCAGTTGGGATCGAACCAACGACCCTCTGATTATGAGTCAGATGCTCTAACCGTCTGAGCTATGGGCCCTGAATATCAGGTTCCGGCTGTTCCGGAAAGAAAAACCGGCTTCTGAAAAAGGACTGCAATATTATCAAAATTTTGCGGAAATTTTAATAACGTGATGAATTTTTATGCTCTGATCAGTTTTCATCTCCGGGATAAGTAGTAACTTTATGGCAGAAGCAAGATGGATATGCCGGACAATACACAATACAATTACGGTTTTGTTTTAAGCGGTGGTGCTGCCAGAGGCTTTGCCCATCTGGGCGTAGCCAAAGCACTTGAAGAGGAAGGCATTCGTCCCGATATACTTTCGGGTGCCAGTGCAGGTTCCATTGTAGGGGCTTACCTGGCTGACGGATATTTGCCCGAGGAAATTCTTGAAATATTTCTTACCCGGAAGCTTTTTCAGTTTGTGCAGTTTACCCTTCCCCACCTTGGTTTTTTGTCGCTGGAAGGCCTGGAAGAGGTACTTGAAGAAACCCTGCATGCAAAAACATTTGAGGACCTGAAGATTCCCCTGTATATATCAGCCACTAACTGTAACAAAGGAAAGATTGTGTACTTTCACAAGGGGCCTCTGATTCAGTGTATTCTGGCTTCTTCCAGTATTCCTATAGTATTTCAGCCCCGGATCATCAACAAACAGTATTATGTTGACGGGGGCGTGATGGATAATTTACCGGTAAAGCCTCTTCAGGGGAAATGCAAAAAACTGGTAGGTGTCTGGATCAATCCCATCGGAGAAGAGAAAGAAATCAAGGGAATGGTTCATCTGGCCGAGCGAACCTTTCATCTTGCCATGGCCGGGCAGGTCGAGATGAAAAAGCCTTTTTTCGATATATTCATTGAGCCACCGGAACTGTATAAGTACGGACTGATGGATATCAAAAAGGGCCGGGAGATGTTCGAAACAGGTTACAAAACGGCTAAAGAAGTCCTTGCCGGAATACAAAGAGGCGATTGACCGTGAATCATTTTTTTATTGGTACTTCAGGCTGGACTTACGGGCACTGGAAGGGGAATTTTTATCCTGCCGACCTGCCTGTATCGCAGTGGTTTTCTTTTTATTGTTCCCGTTTTAATGCTGTTGAGATAAATGCCACTTTTTATCGTCGTTTTCAGGATACAACCTACCTTAAGTGGTATGAGAAAACTCCACCCGGTTTTTGCTTTGTTCTGAAGGTTCCAAAGATTATTACGCATCGGAAATATATTCAGGATTGCTTTGACGAAATCAGGGAGTTTTCCCGTCAGGCGATGTTGCTGAAGGAAAAACTGGGATGTATACTGTTACAGTTGCCTCCCGGCTTGAAAAGGGACAAGGAACGCCTGGAAAAAGCCCTGGATGCTTTCTCCGGGCCAATACGGCTGGCGGTTGAATTCCGCCATGCAAGCTGGTATGATGACGCTGTAACAGAATTGTTGTATCATCGGGGTATTTCATTTGTCAATGCAGACTCCCCGAAAAAGGCCATTGATTTCGATCTGAAAACCGCTTTCCCATACCTCCGGTTTCACGGGCGGACCGGTTGGTATAATTCTGACTATACCGAAGAAGAACTCCGGAAAGTAGCCGCATATCTTGCGGGTTTTGCCTTACGCAGGGATCAGCCGTGTTTTGCGTTCTTCAATAATGATTTCGGGGGCTTTGCTCCCAGGAATGCCCTCCGGCTGATTGAGCTAACCGGTGAAAACCAGGTTTAAATAATTTTTCAGGGTCATCGGACCTTCTCTTTAACCAGCAGTTGAATGCCTTTTACTGAGCGGCAGTTGAGAAGTTCAGCTTCTGATCCGTTTACCAGGCGGATGGCGGCAAGCTCCTTACGATTAAATGCAGGAACGGCGAATACATCTTGCAGGAGAAGACCCCTGAAATCATAAATTGCCAATCCGTCAGAAAAGTAATTGGGCAGGTTATCCGTCCATTTCAGGTTGAAATCTTTTATAACAAGGTTTATTACGCCCTTTGCGAAACATCCCGGAATGTCATGGGCAAACAATGCTGAATCGAGAGGATAGGCCGGGCGGAGGTCAAAATTTCCCCCGTAGGATTCGGAATATTTTCCTGGCTCAATAGACAGGGTAACATCTTTTAGCGTAATGTTCTCAAGGGGGCTTTCGGATGCACCATAAAGGAGAATTCCGGCACCGCTTTCGGCACGGATGTTGTTAAAGCGGATATTCCTGATGGTGCCCGCTTTCCCGTTTCGGGAGTCGCGGATAGCCGAAACATGGATTGGTTCGCCTTTTCCCCACCAGTGTCCGCTGTGAAGGCGCGTATTGATAATGATATTGGAAAATTCAACATTTTCGATATCCGATTTATCGCGGGCAAAGACGCCGATGCCCCTGTTTGATCCGTATATGACAATATTGCTGAAAACCAGGTTTCGGATGGGATTTTCGCCATAGCCCACCCTGATGCCTGCCGAGCGGGAAGAAAGCACACAGTTGGTTACGGTAACATTTTCGGCATAGCCTGTTTTGTTACCGGTATTTCTTGATGGATAAGGAATCCGTGATATTTCAGATCCGGAAATCTCATCCCCGAATCCGGTTACGATAATGGCGTCATCGCCGGCAACAATATCACAGTTGGAGATGCGCACATTGCGGGAGGTGGTGCAGTGGATTCCATCGCTGTTTGGTATCAGCTGATTATTGCGTATGGTAATGCCTGTAACCAGCACATCTTCGCAGTCGCCTATACGGAATGTCCACTCAGGAGAATCGTAAAACATCAGATCCTGCACGGTAACGTTTTCGCATCGAAGCATTACCACCAGCATTCCGGGCCGGTAATTGTATGAAACCGGTCCGTCTTCGATAACAGCTCCCGGTCGCATAAAATCCATACCCTGGCGGGTGAATTTCCTGTCGAAATCATTCCCTGAATGGGGTTTGTCAATGGAATTCATGAAAAACGTCCCGTTGCCGTTGATGACTCCATGACCGGTGAGGGAAATGTTTTTGCAGTCGGCAGCGTAAATAAGGCCAAAATGAACATATCCTTCCTGAAACTGATGGGTGGGCATTTTCATATAATCAGCCGTATCGCGGCTTGCAAGGATAACAGCTCCCGGCTCCAGGTGCAGGTTGATGTTCGACTTCATGACAATGGTTCCTGAATAATAGGTTCCGGCGGGAACATATACAGTACCTCCTCCCCGGGAGGCACAAGTGGCAATGGCATCATTAAAGGCTTTGGTGCATAAAGTTTTCCCGTCACCTACCGCACCAAACCGGCACACATCAAAAGAATCATTTTTCCTGCAGTTTTGGAAAGCAAGAAGGGAACAAACAGAAAGAACAATGAACGAAGTTTTCATAAGAGGTTGGTTGTTGGTTAAAATAATTAATTGAATATCAGTTTATTATTATTTATTGAAAACCACTAATTTACAGCATCAATTTATCATTTTGTCCGTAAAACTGAATACAGGTTTTTTTATCTTTATCAAAATTTCCTTTTATGAAGACCAACCGCTATTTTCTTGGAACGCTTTCCGTACTTCGGATTTTAATCGGATGGCATTTTCTCTATGAAGGGATAGTAAAGCTCATGAATCCTTCCTGGAGCGCCAAAGGGTATCTGGAAAATGCCTATGGATTTCTGGGTGGTTTTTACCATTCCCTGGCGGCTCAGCCCGGTTTGCTGAAAATGGTTGATATACTAAACGAATGGGGTCTTACATTGATTGGTCTGGGGCTGATCTTCGGGGTATTCACACGCCTTGCTTCAGGAGCAGGAGTGTTGCTTCTTTTGTTGTATTATTTTGCCTATCCTCCTTTTGGAGAATCGTTAACTGCCATTACCGAAGGAAATTACTGGATTGTGAATAAAACCCTGCTGGAGGCTTTGACCCTTGCCCTGATTTTTATTGTCCCCACCGGCAGGTATTGGGGGCTGGATTATTATCTTCAGCGTTTGAGGTCTAAGAAATCCGGAAAAGAAGAAGCCGGCGAGCCGGCCGATGAAAGACGCAGGGTATTTATACGGAATATAGCAACCTTACCGGTATTTGGCGGGCTGGCCTTTTCAGCTTTCCGGAACAAAGAATGGGAAAAGCCCGATGGTTTATCAGGAGCTACTGTTCAACTTAATAGATTAAATATCAGTCAGTTGAAAGGAAGCCTGCCCGCGGGTAAAATCGGGGACATGGAAATCAGCCGGTTGATTATGGGGTGCAATCTGATAGGTGGTTGGGCTCATGCACGTGATCTGCATTATGTTTCTTCCCTGTTCAGGGCTTACAACACGGAGGCAAAAATAATGGAAACTTTCTGGCTGGCTGAGCAGGCAGGTATCCGTACCACCTTTATGGTGAACAACTTTTACCCGCTTTTCAATAAGTACAAAAAGCTTTACGGCAGTAAAATGAAATCAATCTGCCAGGCGCAGTCGACGGTGGATAATATGTATTCCGAAATTGACAAAGCGCTGGAAGCCGGAGCGGATTCCATCTATATTCAGGGGCACAGTGCCGATGTATATGTTCGTGACGGAATGGCCGAAAAGCTTGGCGACCTGATGGAGTACATTCATCAACACGGACTTTCAGCGGGGATTGGTGCTCATTCCATCCAGGTGATTATTAAAAGCGAAGAACTTGGGTTGAACGCTGATTATTATGTAAAGACCTTTCATCATGATAAATACTGGTCGGCGCATCCCCGTGAAAGAAGAAAGGAATTCCAGGTGGATGTGTTCAATAGTCCTGATCACAATGAATTTCATGACAACCTGTTCGATATTTTCCCGGAGCAGACGGCGGCGGTGATGGCCGGTGTAAAGAAACCCTGGATTGCTTTCAAGGTATTGGCCGGAGGAGCTATTCCTCCAAAAGACGGCTTCCGGTTTGCTTTTGAAAACGGGGCTGATTTTATCTGCGTAGGAATGTTTGATTTTCAGGTGGTGGAAGATGTCAATCTGGTAATTGATGTTCTTAACGAATTGCAGGGCAGGCAGAGAGAGTGGTTTGCTTAATTGTGCAGTCGGCCGTCTTTGCTGAATATGTTCTGAAGATGCAACGGGGGAATCAGGTGAATTGTCTGGATGCCCAGTGCAGCAGCAGCCCGGATGTTTTCTTCTGCATCATCAATAAAAAGCGTCTCATCGGGACGCAGTCCATTAACCTGAAGGACGTATTCAAAGATTTCCCGGTGGGGTTTATTCATTCCCAGCTTATGGGAAAGAAAAACTCCTTCAAAGAATTCTTCCATGGATTTGCCTGATTTATTAGAAAACATGGCTGAATACAGAGGGGTATGCATGGCATTGGTGTTGCTCAGCAGGAAGGTACGGTAATGTTCTTTAACTTTCCACAGAACGGTAAGATTTTCGGCAGGAATATCCAGCAGCATGGCATTCCACGCATCATCTATGGCTGAAGGCGGGGTTCCGGGGTGGGCATATTTCAGAAGGGCCTGTCGGAATTCATCTGTACTGATGCGGCCGGTCTCGTAGTCCTCAAGAATATTTTCGCGCACGATGTTCCGGTAAACTTCTTCTGCCTTTCCGTTCCACATGGCTATAAATTTTGCACGGGTACGCTCCGGGTCAATGTTCAGGATAACCCCACCGAGATCGAAAATGATATTTTGTATCAATGCATTCATGTTACCTGATTCTGCAACAGAATACAAAAATACTTTTTTATCACCATTAATTCGGGATAACTTTGTTATTTTTACATTGAGTTAGGATTTTTATGAATATTTATGAGAATTTCGAAAATTAAACTTGTCAACTGGAAAAACTTTAAAAGAGCTGAGGTTGATTTAGAATACAGAGTCTTTTTAGTAGGTCCGAATGCCTGTGGTAAAAGTAATTTCCTTGATGCAATTCGTTTTTTGCGTGATATTGTACGACAGGGAGGAAGTTTGCAGGAAGCAGTTCAATTAAGGGATGGTGTTTCAACAATTCGCTGTACTGCTGCAAGAAAGAATTCAGATGTAACAATAGGAATTGTTCTGAATGATATTGATGACAAACCGGAATGGGAATACGAACTTTCTTTTAATCAGACCGGAGGGGGGATTACTGATCTGAGGGCTATTGTAAAAAGGGAATATCTAAGGAATCTAAAAACAGGCCGGACTTTTATCGATAGAAAGCGGGACAGGGAACCCAATGATTACCTTCTCGGATTTACACATATTGAGCAGGCAACGATAAATAAGGATTTTCAGTCGTTTGTCGAATTTTTGAATGAAATTAGTTATTTACATCTGATTCCGCAACTCATCAGGGAACCAAGTTCTTTTTTGAAAGCTACAAAAGGAGAAGATTATTATGGCCGGGATTTCTTTGACCGAATCAGTAAACTTAATCTGAAGACCCGTAATTCATATATCAGAAAAATAGAAAAACTTTTACAAATTGTTGTTCCTCAGCTTGAAAAGCTTGTTTTAATTACGGATGAAAAAGGAATTCCGCATTTTGAGGCCAACTTCAGTCAATGGAGGCCCCATGGAGCAAAACAAATAGAAAAACATTTTTCTGATGGTACTTTGCGCCTTATCGGATTGTTCTGGGCTTTGCTCGATGGGAACAAAACGTTGCTACTGGAAGAACCGGAGTTGTCTCTTCATAGTGCCGTAATTTCGCAACTTCCTGACGTTATTTATCAGTTTCAGAAAAGAAAAAATACGCGAAGACAGGTAATTGTTACCACGCATAGTTACGATCTGCTTAATAACAAAGGAATCAGTCCAGAAGAGGTTATTCTGGTTGAACCTGAAGGAAAGGAAGGAAGCATTGTGCATCTTTCAGCTAAATTACCTGAAATTAAGGCATTGTTGCAGAGCGGAAACCTTTCCATTGCCGATGCAGTTATTCATCGCACTGCGCCGGCCGATGCGCATCAACTTTCATTGTTTAACGAGTTATGATGGAAGTGCAGCTTGTAGTGGAAGACAGACTCCAGGATGTTGCATTGAGGCGCATTCTTCATAAGTATAAACCGGAAGTTTTTATAAGGCCTACAGCCGGTCTGAGAGGTATTGATTACATTCGTGGAAAGATTGAAGACTACAACAGGGCTTCCGAGTTTTGCCACTATATTGTCCTTATTGATCTTGATAAAGAAGAGTGTGCTCCGGATATGATCAGGAGGTGGATAACGTTTCCCTCTAAGAACTCATTTTATTTTAGAATTGCTGTTAGAGAAATAGAAGCCTGGTTAATTGCCGACCGAAAAGGATTTTCGAAATTTCTGTCAATCCCTATTAGCTGGATTCCATTAAATTCTGAAAATATTATAAATCCCAAGGAAGTAATAATTTCCTGGGCTCGTCAATCCAGGAAAAGAAAAATTAAAGGATTGATACCGGCAGGAAGCTCTTCCATTGGACCTGCATATAACAGCTTACTTTCAGATTTTGTCCAGTATCACTGGGATATCGATGAAGCATGCATGCACAATAAAAGCCTTAGACGGGCTGTGGACAGAATAAAAGTAATCAAAGTTGATAATGGAATCTCTCCAAATTCATAAAGAAGGAAACAACTGTGTAATTCATATTATTGATCAGCGTTTTCTTCCTTTTGAACTAATAACGGAAGCTCTGAAGACAGAGGATGACTGTTTGATGGCCATACGTGATATGCATGTACGGGGGGCTCCTCTCATTGGTGTTACTGCAGCATTCGGCGTTTACCTCGGGCTTTTGCATTGCAGGGAAGCAGGTTATGATCTCTGTTGTGATACTGTTGTAAGGAAGCTGGCCACAGCCCGTCCCACGGCTGTTAATCTGTTCCATGCACTGGAATTTATAAAGGATACCGTAAGGAAGGAGCCACGGGAGGAAGCCAAGCCGGAGGCAGCTTTCCGTGCGGCCTGCACTTTAATGGAGAGGGAAATATCAGCTTGTCGCAGCATTGGGGAAAATGGTTTGCCGTTAATAGAAGAGGCAAGCAGGCTGAAAAAAGGAAGGCCTGTGAACATTCTCACCCATTGTAATGCGGGCTGGCTGGCCTGTATCCGCTATGGGACCGCTACAGCTCCTGTGTATCTGGCTCACGAAAAAGGAATACCCGTGCATGTTTGGGTGGATGAAACGCGCCCATTAAACCAGGGTTCCCGGCTTACTGCATGGGAACTGGAACAGGCAGGAGTTCCATATACCGTGATTACTGATAATGCGGGAGGTTATCTTATGCAGAAAGGGCTGGTGGATATGGTGATTGTAGGAAGTGACCGCGTGTGCATGAATGGCGATATTGCCAATAAAACAGGCACATACCTGAAAGCACTTGCCGCCTCCGACAACCGTATTCCCTTTTATGTGGCGTTTCCTTCTTCCACCATTGATCCAATGCTCGAAAGCGGTGAGACGATTCCCATAGAAGAAAGATCTCCCGACGAGGTGCATTTTATAACAGGTTTTGGGGAAGGGTTCCTTCAAAAAGTAAGGATAACCCCGTTTCCTTCAGAGGCAAATAATCCTGCCTTTGACATCACACCAGCCCGGCTGATAACAGCTTTTATAACGGAAAGAGGGGTTTGCCGGCCTCACCGGAAAGATATTCTGCGATTATTCCCGGAAATAGCGTAACTTTACAAATTCAGAACGTTATGAAAAAAATTGGAATTATTGGTGGCACAGGTCTTGAAAATCCTGATATACTTAAAAATGCCAGAATTGTTACACAGGCCACTCCTTTCGGAGTAACCAGTTCAGATATTAAAACCGGTCAGATCAACGGGGTGGAAGTAGTTTTGCTTTCCCGGCATGGCGAGAAACATACCATTCCGCCTTCAAAAGTGAATAATCAGGCCAATATTTTTGCTTTAAAGAAACTCGGATGCACCCACATTCTGGCAACAACGGCATGTGGAAGCCTGCGCGATGAAATTGGGCGGGGTGAGCTGGTATTTCCCGATCAGTTTATTGATTTTACAAGGCACCGTGCTGTAACATTTTACGATGAGTTCCGTCCGGGAGAGTTGAAGCATACGCCCATGGCTGAGCCGTTCGACAGAAATCTGCGGAATATACTCATCAGGAAGGCAAAAGAACTGGGCATTGTATATCATCCGAAAGGTACGGTTATTACCATTGAAGGGCCTCGTTTCAGCACCCGGGCCGAATCAAGAATGTTCAGAATGTGGGGAGCTGATATCATCAACATGTCAACAGCCCCGGAAGCTATCCTGGCCAATGAGGCAGGGATACCCTATGCTGTTGTTGCCATGAGCACCGATTTCGATTCATGGAAAGAAGACGAAGACCCTGTGACCTGGGAAGATGTGCTTAAAATCTTCGACCGCAACGTTCACAATGTAATCAATCTTATTCTTGCCGTCCTTCCTGAGATCGGTGACTAACATCATTTAATCATTACAAATCATTATGTCAAAGAAAAAAAAGAAGAAGCAGGAGCCTGCTTTTCACCGTTTTACAAAAAAAGCCCTTAAACAGGCTGTGTTTGAGATTTTCAACCAGCATCCCAATCAGAATTACAACTACAAGCAAATTTCCCGGGAATTTGATATTACCGACGACGGAGGCCGTGCGCTCATTGCCGGTATTCTGGAAGAACTTGCAGAAGAAGGGAAACTGGAAGAGGTATACCGCGGAAAGTACCGGTTTAAAGTCAAATCGGCTACTGTTGAGGGAATTATTGAGATGACCACCAGCCATAATGCCTTCGTTCATGCCGATGGAATTGCCGAACCGGTATTCATTGCGCGGGACAATCTGAATCGCGCCCTGCCGGGTGACAAGGTGAGGGTTTTTCTTCTGGCCAAAAGGAAGAAAAGGCATCTGGAAGGAGAGGTGCTGGAGATAGTGGAACGTTCGAAAACTTCACTGGTAGGAATTGTTCAGGTTGGTCCTTCATTTGCCTTTTTTGAGCCCGACAGCAAAGATGTGCCGTATGATTTGTTCATTCCGTTTGAACGTCTGGGGAATGCAAAAGACGGTCAGAAGGTAATAGCACGTATTGTTGACTGGCCGGCCCATGCCAGGAATCCCATAGGAGAAATTATTGAGGTGCTGGGATATCCCGGCCAGCATGAGGCAGAAATGCATGCCATTCTGGCTGAGTTTGATCTTCCGTACCGTTTTCCTGAAGAAGTGGAGAAGGAAGTGGAACGGATACCGGAAGCAATTACTGAGGCAGAGATTGCAAAACGCCGTGATTTTCGGGGAATACCTACCTTTACCATCGATCCGGTTGATGCAAAAGATTTTGATGATGCCTTGTCACTGCGCAGGCTTGATTCCGGAAACTGGGAGGTGGGCGTCCACATAGCCGATGTGAGCCATTACATCAGACCAGGCATGCTCGCTGATCAGGAGGCTTTACAGAGAGGAACCTCTGTTTATCTGGTCGACCGGGTGGTGCCCATGTTGCCTGAGAAATTGTCCAATCTGGTGTGTTCCCTCCGCCCTGATGAGGATAAACTTTGTTTTTCAGCGGTATTCGAAATGGATGACCAGGCCAGGGTTTTGAAGGAATGGTTCGGGAAAACCGTCATCCGCTCAGTGAGAAGGTTTAACTACGATGAGGCCCAGGAGATTATCGACAAGGGTAAGGGAGATTTTGCCGGGGAATTGGCTGTTCTGAACAGCCTGGCACAGAAATTACGTGCTGAACGCTTCAAAAGGGGTTCTTTCAACTTTGAAAAGCCGGAAATTAAATTTGAGCTCGCACCCGACGGAAAGCCTGTAGGAGTGTATTTTAAGGAATACAAACAAAGCAATGAACTTATTGAAGAGTTTATGCTTCTGGCCAACAAGCGGGTTGCCGAATGGGTGAATAAACCTGCGGGCCACAGGGATGATGGCAAGAAGAAGAAAAAGGAGCGCACGTTTGTTTACCGGGTTCACGATAAGCCGGATGAGGAAAAACTCAGGAGTTTCAGTCTTTTTGTGAAAAAGTTCGGATACCAGATGCACATGGGTTCGCACAAAAAGATTTCTGAGTCGCTCAATCAGCTGATGAAGGAAATTCAGGGTAAAAAGGAGCAGAATATCCTGGAAAACCTTGCAGTGCGGGTCATGGCCAAAGCGGAGTATTCCACGAAAAACATAGGTCATTACGGACTGGCTTTTCCGTATTATACGCATTTTACCTCTCCCATACGGCGGTATCCTGATATTCTTGCCCACCGCTTGCTCTTTCATTACCTGAACGGGGGAGCGTCGGAAAATCCGGCCCCGTATGAAGAAATGTGCCGTCATGCTTCCGAGATGGAGCGAAAGGCTATGGAAGCTGAACGTACCTCAGTGAAATACAAACAGGTAGAATTTATGGCCGATAAGGTAGGCCAGGTGTTTGATGCCGTTATTTCCGGAGTTACTGAATGGGGGCTATTTGCTGAGATCATTGAAAACGGTTGTGAGGGAATGATTCATATCCGGCAGTTGAATGATGATTTTTACTGGTTTGACGAAGAAAATTACCGGCTGGTAGGGCGCAGGTACAAACGGGTTTTCCAGCTTGGCGATGCCATAAAGGTTGAAATATGGCGTACCAACCTCCTGAAAAAGCAACTGGATTTCAGACTGGCAGAAGATAAATAACACATATTGCTTGGTTTGTGTTGCAGTTTAAACCGACCGGTAACGGAATACAACAGCGATCAAGATAAAACCGAAAACCTCAACAGACCTTGCATAACAGGATGATCAATTCCGGAATATTTTTTTATCTTTAGGATAACCAAACAGCAATGTTTATGGATCTGAGCAAAGGTTTTTTCAATCCCAGGCTGATCAGGGCGATTACTTTTTATATTATCAGCTTCTGTGTTATTCTCAGTGTAATTGTATCGATACTGGCCATCTGGAAGTTTGCAGACCCTGATACCCTGTGGCGCACCATTGCTACCTTCGCGGTAATAGGGGTTGGCAGTGCTATATTTGCTTTTGTCAACGGCATTTTCGGTACAAAAGACTAACAGAAAAGGGATGTTGCAAAACCTTGCAGACATCCCCATTTTTCTGCTGTATGTGCTTTTCAGAGCTTGATCAGGCGGACATTTTTCTTGAAGAGCGTTGAGCTTATCTGCAGGTAATAAATTCCTTCCTTCAGTTGCCGTCCGCTGGCATCGGTGCCGTCCCATTCAACCGACATGGTTCCGTTAAAGAAAAGTTCATGCGGGTCGAATTCAGTTACTTTCCTTCCTGTGATATCATAAATTGCAATGGTAAACTTTATGTTTCCGGCAACACGGAAGTTATTGATGCTGATTGTGATTCTGGTGCGGTTATGGAACGGATTGGGGAAAATCGTTGTCTGAATGGAATTTTCATTGATTCCTGTTGTCTGTGAAGAGGGTTGTCCGTTTCGGTCGAGAGAATATACTCCGTCTTCGGCAAAAATCTTGGCTCCGTTCGATCCTGAAGCAGGATTTCCGGGATCTTCAATGGAGTATTCCATGCCCGGCTCGAGAGCCAGAAAAGCCGTATAAACAGAGAGAACCCTGTTGCTCAGGCTGGATTCGACAATCTGGCTGATCATTTCATTGTCATAATTCCAGGTATTTTCAAGTGATGCAATATGATTCCCGGCCCACATTTTCGCCAGAAGGGTATCAGATGGAATTATCTGCGAAGCGGGAATTTCCTTTCGTACCATCAGGGGTTGCCCATTGTAAATGCCCGCCAGTTCGGCAACAAAGGGTAAATTCCCGTAATATTTTCCTACCTGAAGGATAGGTTTGTCGAGGTAAATGGCCTGTCCGGGGTCTTCAATATTAAAGCGCCCGTAACAAAAGCCTTCCTTCATGGAAGTATGCAGGTCAAAAGAGCTGATTTTTCCACCGGAAATTTCAAATACTTTGGTCAGCATGTCGGCAATATTATTATCCCAGTAGTTGTACTGGTAATAGTTGCCTTTCGTATGGCGGGTGAGCAGGGTATAGAAATATTCGTTCCCCCTGAAATATTTCCCGCCGAAATAATACCAGGTATAGGAATTGTCAAAGTCGACGATATGGGTAACCGGAAGAGGTTCAAATGTCTTGAGGTAATCCATCAGGAGATTAGCCGAGTCGTTGGTAGCATAGTGGTCTGTGTTAGCCAGCAGAACCATGGATCCTTTATTTCCGGTCTTTTGAATGAATTTAATGCCACTGGTCAGCAGTTCCTGCAATCCGGAAAAATTCTGAACAGGGGTGGATCCAAGCATCGAAAATACCTGCCGCATATTTTCGGGTGTGGCCTTTACCCAGGAGTTGCTTGCCATCATTGGCTGCGGCCCGCTGAAGATGATATTGAAATAATCGTTTTCATCCAGGTAATTGGCCATCAGATTTTTCAGTTCGGCATATACCTGATTGCCGCCTGCCTGGTATTCATTTTTCTTTTCGAAGTCAAAAAGAAAAAGAAGTTTTTTGGGCTGGTCAAGTTGAAAAAATTTGGAAGGCAGGATGGCCATCTGATAAATGCCTTCAGCGCCGTTATTAAGGGTGCTGAGATACAATCCATTGGTCACAAAATGGGAAAAACTGAGGTATATCTGGCTGAATCCGATGTAGTTACCGGGGATAAACGTTTCGAGGCAGGGGCCGAAGTCAGGATCCTGAGTCCTTTTGAATGAGGCTTCGGGAATTACCGGTACGGAGGGGTTCTGGAATTCAGGAGATTCCTTTACAAGAACACGCAGTTTTTCCAGGGGAATTTTGGATGCCTGCAACATATCCGTTGGTATGGGACAGGAAACTGACCGTGCTGTCCAGGATGCGGGAACAAGGAAAGTAATTTTAGCCTTCCGTTGTTCATTGCCCATCATCGGGTAGATCTGAAGGCTGTAATAATCGCCCCATTGCTTATAGAGTAAAGAAGGATCACGTCTTCTTTTGACAATGCTTTCATAGATCTGCCACGCCGACCACCGGTCGATAAGGCGGGCATGCACTATGCTGTCACCCACCCAGAGCCAGGAATCATGTACAATCGATTTGGAAGGGAGGGAAAAATAGTATGAAATTTCGAGCGTATCGGAGGGCAGAAAATTATTATCCCGGCCGGAGAACGTCAGATAGAGTTCGCATTCCATGTAAATTCCCTTTGGCTGGACCGTCAGCAGGGCATCTTCTATTGTTCCCTGTCCCCATTTATCCCAGGTGCGGGGATTCTGCACATTCAGCCAACTCCAGGCTGAGGCATGAAGGACAAAAACAAAGATGAAGGCCAGGGAAAGAACGATTTTCTGGTAAAAAGTCTTCATAAATGGAAGGTTTAGTTTTTAATGAGATGCTAAAAAACGGAATAAGGTTGCGTGTTGCATGAAGTGAACATAGGGAAACATTATCTTCCTTTAATTTTATAAGAGGCTTCGGCACGCTATTTGTTTGTTCTTTACTGATTATCAGTTTTTTCATGGATTACAAAGTTTTTTCCGAGAAATATATCCACTGTTGCCGGCTTATTACTGAGAAGCGGCTCAGGGAGGCATTTATTCTCCTGCAGGAACTGGCAGAGGAATCGCATAACATCGACTATCTGAACCAGCTTGAAAATCATCGTGAAACCTATCGAAACATTCTGAAATATTCGTTTGGCGAGGTTGAGGACCCGCAGAAAAAGGAGGTGTATTTCCGGCTTCTGCGGTCGGTTTTGCGGCTGGCAGATGCGCTTTTTGAAACCATTGTAGTTTCGCGCAGGATGGTTTCCTATGCCCCGCTCAAAAGGGAACTGGAGTCTGCCCCCCTGTTTTCCGGCACCGATCCACTGAGAATTCTCGGGGAACTGGAATGGACACCCTCGCTGAATGCATTCCCGGAAGCTGAAAATACTGATGAAGCCATTGATGCAGGCCTGCGGCGCAATGAACAGGAACAGCTGGTGCAAAAAGTCTTTCATGCTCTGTGGTTAACCGATATATACGGCGATCAGGAGATGGAATTTCTTCATCATATGATTGCATCGGAAGAACTGCCATGGTACTTCAAATCACTTTTCATCAGTGCTGTAACCCTGAGTGCACAAAGGTTTTTCGATATCTCCAAGCTGGAAATTCTGGCCGATGCCTTTCTGGCAGGTGAAAACCAGGTACGGCAGCGGGCTCTTACCGGGCTGATCATCCTATTGTATCAATACCGGGAAAGGCTTTCCATTTATCCCCAGTCGGAAACCCTCATCAGAAAAATCCGGGAAGGAAATCAGACCGATCAGCAGATTGAAGCAATCGTAATACAGTTGATTAAGGCCAAGGACACAGAAAAAATTACGCAGAAGTTTCGGGATGAAGTACTCCCCGAAATTACCCGTCTGCAGTCGAGAATTTATGAAAAACTTGACCTGCAGAACCTCATGAAAGACCCCTTTGCGGAAGACAAAAATCCCGACTGGGAAAATGTATTCCACGATACGCCAACGCTGTATAACAAACTGGAGGAATTCTCAATGCTTCAGCTCGAAGGAGGGGATGTATTTATGGGAACTTTTTCCATGCTGAAGCATTTTGATTTCTTTCATGAGATAAGCAACTGGTTTTTACCATTTTACAAAGAAAACTCCCGGGTAAAGGAAGCGCTTGCTGTTGGGGACGACAGGGAGGAGACTGACAAATTGGCGGAGGGATTGGAAAAATCGATTCTGATGTGCAATTCTGACAAGTACTCTTTTTGTCTGAATGTGAAAAGGATGCCAGAGGTTCAGCGCCGCATGATGTTCGACATGGTATCAATGGAACTCAGGGCTGTTGAAGAACTGGCTCAGGATGACGAGCTGCTCGCAAAACCTACAGCCGATCGGGTTGTTTATACCCAGTATATACAGGATTTGTACCGGTTTTATAAACTGTACCAATATAAAACTGAGTTTTACGATGTATTTGCAACACCTTTTGATATATACCAGTGTGGATTTTTCAGGGAACTCCTTCCTGATACGAGGGTAATACGCAATATCGGTGAATTTTATTTCGAAAAGGAACATTATAGCGAAGCTTCTCAGGTATTCATGTTGCTGGATAATGAACCCATGAATTTTGAATTATGGCAAAAGATCGGGTACAGTTTTCAGAAGCTTGGCAATTATGCAAAAGCTCTGGAGTATTACCGGAAAGCAGATCTGTCGGACCTGAGAAAAGCCTGGAATACCAAGAAAATTGCTTTTTGTTACCGTAAGCTTGGTGAATTCAGGAAAGCACTGGAATATTATCATGAAGCAGAAAAACTGGAGCCGGATAATCTGTATATTCAGGCCAGTCTGGGCCATACTTATTTTGATCTGAAGGAATATGAGGAGGCGTTGAAATACTACTTCAAAGTTGAATTCTTATCCCCTGATGATCACAGGATTCAGCGCCCCATTGCCTGGTGTTCCTTTGTGCTGGGTAAGCTTGATACAGCCAAAAAATATTTTGAAAAAGTTACCGGCGAAGAAGGAAACCAGCACGATCTGCTGAATCTGGGTCATGTGGAATGGTGCCTGGGAAACAAAACACAGGCAATTGAGTATTACAGGAAAAGCATCAGAAAAGCGGATTATAATTTCGACTGGTTCGCGAAGGAATTTATTGCTGATGCTGATCTTCTGCAGAAATTCGGGATCGATCCCATCGACATTCCTCTCATGCGGGATTATCTTAAAATTCTCATCGAGAGCGAATTCTGACGTTACTTCCGTCTGAAATCGGGAATATTTACCATGTTACAAAATGAAGTATCGGATTTTCTTATGCCTCTCCGGTGCCTTTTTACCGGTAAAAGCCCTTTATTGGCCGATTCGTGGTTTGAACGGCACACAAAAGGTGCTACCTTTGGATGGTAAATAGAAAAACTGATTTCACATGAGACGAGAAGACGAAAATGAAAGTCCCCGGATATACCATGGAAGCAGGAATTTGCTTCTGGGAGTGGTTCTGATCCTTGTTGGTATAGCTGTTTTTTTCAAGAGCCTGGGCATATTTCCCTATGAAACAGAACGGGTTATTTTTTCGTGGCAGATGCTTCTGATCGCGATAGGTGTCATAATGGTTACCAATTTCAGAAGCCGCATCGGAGGGCTGATTCTGATTCTGATCGGTGGCTTCTTCCTGCTGGAAGAGTTTTCCGGCCTATCGGGTGAGATGCGGTCGCTGTTCTGGGCTTTCTTCTTTATATTTATAGGTCTGGTGATCATGTTCCGTGCGTTCCGGATGCCCGTGCGCCGGAGATACTGGCATGGTCCTGTAACTGACAGCCTTGATTATATTGACGAAGTAGCTATTTTGGGAGGATCTGAAAAAAGGATCAATAGCCAGAATTTCTGTGGTGGGCATGTAACGAATATTTTCGGAGGCAGTACTTTTGATTTATCCGATGCCCGGCTGGCTCCCGGCAAACATGTACTTGATGTGGTTTCTGTTTTCGGTGGGTTTAAACTGATTGTTCCTTCTGACTGGAATATAAAGCTCGAAGTAACTGCCATTCTTGGAGGTGTTTCCGACAAGCGCTCCCGAATCAACGAGAATCTTTCTGAAGAAAGGGTACTTATCATTCGTGGGATTGCCATTTTTGGAGGCGGGGAAATAAAGAACTTCTGATCATTTGGTATGCAGGACCATCCTTTTCTGGTAGGTTTCAGGTCTAGGTTTGCCTATATCCTTATCTGGTTATTCATTTCCCTGGCCTGGTTTTTCTTTGAGGTAGCAACTTACCGGATAAAGCCCGGACTTGCGCTGATAGATAGCTTGTTTCTTAATGGCAGTTTTGCACTGATTGCAATCGGTTTGTATTATACGGTGAAATTCGGAACCATTGAAAAAAACAGGCTGTCAGTTTTGCTTCAGCATCTGGCGGGGATGGTAGTTACCGTCACACTCTGGCTTCTGCTGTGTTATCTTTTTGTCATCCTGCTGGAACAGGAAGGCAATTCGTACCAGCAGTTCTTCCGGACAACTTTTCCTCTCAGGATAGCGGCCGGCCTATTTTATTATGGCATCATTGTCTTGTTATATTATCTGATTATTTATTACCAGAATTTCAGGGAAACAGCCACACGGGAAGCTGAGCTGAAGGCACTGGTGCGCGAAACGGAACTGAGCGTGCTTCGGTCGCAGATTAAGCCGCATTTTCTGTTCAACAGCCTGAATTCCATCAGTTCCCTTACATTAACCCAGCCTGATGCCGCCCGGGAAATGATCATCAAACTTTCCGATTTTCTCAGGTATTCGCTTGGTGAAAGTGAACGCAAACTTGTTCCCTTAAAAGCCGAAATTGATTTTATCAGACTGTATCTGGACATTGAAAAAGTGCGATTTGGTGACAAATTGGTTGCTGAATGGGATATTCCTGAAAAATGCATGGAATCAAAGCTTCCCAATATGATTCTCCAGCCTGTTTACGAAAACGCCATTAAACATGGTGTTTACGAAAGCCAGGAGGTTGTTTTTATTCGAACCGTATGCCGTGCTGATGAAAATGAACTTGTACTGACCATTGAAAACAATTTTGATCCGGAAAGTTTACCGCGCAAAGGGAAAGGAATGGGCCTGGAGAATATCAGGAAACGCATGCAGCTGATTTACCTGCGGGATGACCTGGTGACTGTTACCCGAAAGGATTCGGTTTTTTCGGTTACATTACGTGTTCCCCAGGGAGATTATCATTAATTTTGAAACCTGATACTTTTCTTGAAGGGAAACGTATCAACAACCTTCTGCATCATGCAAACAATAACTGCCCTTATTATTGATGATGAAGAGCCGGCGAGAAACCTCATAAAGAGTTATCTTGCCGGGCATGACGAAATTAAGCTTCTGGGCGAATGCCGTGACGGATATGAAGGATTCAGGATGATACAGGAACTCCGGCCCGATCTGATATTTCTTGATGTGCAAATGCCCAAGCTTACAGGTTTTGAATTGCTGGAAATACTTGATGTGCCTCCAGCCGTGATTTTCACAACGGCTTTTGACGAATTTGCCATAAAGGCATTCGAAATGAATGCAGTTGATTATCTGCTGAAACCCTTTTCCCAGGCACGTTTTGATGCTGCCCTGCAAAAGGCAGCCATAAAAATCGGTGCAAAAAGCGAAACCGAAAACGATGCGATTGCACGTCTGGTAAAAACCGTATCGGAAAAGGATGCCTTTCTGGAACGCATTGTGGTCAGGTCAAACAACCGGATTCATATTATTCCAGTTGATCAGATTGTATATTTTGAAGCAGAGGATGATTATGTAATGATATACACACGCGACAGAAAATACCTGAAGCAGTTGACCATGAAATACCTGGAAGAGCATCTCGATCCGCAGGATTTTGTGAGAATACACCGGTCGGCTATTGTTCGCGTTGACGAAGTGGAAAAGCTCGAGCATTATGCACACGATAACTATATAGCTATCATGAAGAACGGAGCAAAGCTCAGAGTAAGCGATACCGGGTACCGGAAGCTGAAAGAGGTTTTGAAATTCTGATGAAGGATGGAGTTGCTGCGTTTTACAACAAAGGGTATATATTGTGAACAGGCCGGTGTTTACATTGATCCGGTTCGCCGTGTTGACAAAGCGTTGATAACGCATGCGCATTCCGATCATGCCGTTGCTGGACACCGGCATTACCTTGCGACACAACAAACAGCATTGCTTCTCAGGCACAGGCTTGGGAAAAAGCCCCTGATTCAGGGGATAGCCTATAACTATCCGTTGAAAATCAATGGTGTTACTGTTTCATTTCATCCGGCAGGCCATGTATTTGGTTCAGCCCAGATACGCCTGGAATACAAGGGAGAGGTATGGGTGGTTTCCGGCGATTATAAGCTGATAAATGACAGGATCAGTGAACCTTTTGAGCCGGTAAAGTGTCATACTTTTGTTACCGAAACTACATTCGGAATGCCCCGTTTTGTCTGGGAACCACAGGAAACTATTTTTCACAGAATTTACGCCTGGTGGCAACGAAACAAAGAAGAAGGCCGGATTTCTGTGCTGATGGGGTATCCTCTCGGAAAGTCCCAGCACCTGCTGGCTTTTCTCAGTGAATTTGGCGGGAATATTTATGTACACAATGAAACAGAGCTCATCAATCAGATCATACGAAATGCCGGAACAAAGCTGGCTGCATTTTCCATTTATAACAAGCACAGCAGGGAAGAGGAATTGAACGGTGCGTTGATTATTGCACCACCTTCCATACGAAAGTCTCCCTGGCTGTACAATTTAAAAAACTATTCCCTTGCCATGGTCTCGGGATGGATTTCAGCCAAAAAGAGACCTCAGCAGACCCTGTTCGGAGACAGCGGTTTTGCCCTTTCTGATCATGCTGATTTTCCGGGGTTGGTGCAGGCAGTTACATCAACCGGAGCAGAGCGGATTATCACCATGCACGGATATGCTGCACAATTTGCCCGTTCCCTTAATGAAATGGGATTCCGGGCTGAAACAGCACTTCAATAAAAGCTAAGGTATTCTATGAAACGCAAGAAAAAACCTACACCTGCAGGTTTCAGATCGTTGAAGCTGGAAACGGACCCCGGGACATATTCGTGGTGTGCCTGCGGAAGAAGCAAAAATCAGCCCTTTTGTGACGGCTCGCATCAGGGAACTGCCTTCCGGCCGGTTTCTGTTACCATTAATGAAAAAAAGCTGGTAAAATGGTGTCTTTGTAAGCAGACCAAAACCCCACCCTTCTGTGACCACTCTCACAGAGAATTGCCAGGATACCAGCTGGAAGGGAAGTACTGTATGGTTACCGGTGCCAGCTCAGGAATTGGTAAGGCTGTAGTTCTCCTTCTTTTACGCAACGGGGCTAACGTTATTATGGTGAGCCGCAACCGTGAAAGAGGGCGGAGATTCTTTGAACGGGTGCATGAAATGTATCCAAAGAAAACAGACTGGATTCCGGCTGATCTTTCCTCGGTTAATTCGGTGAAGGGATTGGTGGCAGAATTCACCTCACGGTATGAAAAGTTGCATTATTTATTTGATTGCGCAGGTGAGTTGATTGCTGAAAAAACCTTTACTCCGGATGGTTTCGACAGGCATCTGGCATCGAATTACCTTGGGCATTTTCTGCTGGTTCACCTGCTCCGGAAATCTTTGATGAACGGAGCGCCTTCGAGGGTAATCATAGTTTCCGGCCGGCAGCATAAGCCGGGTATTTTTGCGGGCGGAGAATTGCTTCCCGATAAAGAGAATCTCACAGGCAAACGAAGGTTTTCATTTGTAAAATCTTCCCGTCAGGCTGTTCTGGCAAAAATTATGTTCACCTATGAACTGGCAAGACGGTGGGCAGGAACAGGTATTGAGGTGTGTACTGTATGTCCGGGCCTTACGCGTACCCATCTTACCGATCATGCACCCTGGTTTATTCAGATTCTGGCAAAGGCAGCTTATGTCGTAAGAAGATCGCAGTCACCGGAATCAGCGGCAAATCACCTGATAAGGCTTGCCTTAATGGATAACGTAAACGGTAAGTATTTTGAAGGGTCTGTGAACGGACTCCATGAGGCACAGTCGTCGGATGAATCATACGATGCCGCCAAGGCAGAACGCCTCTGGAATGAAACGGAAAAACTGCTTCATCTTGACGAAGAATAGTAAATCCTTATACCCGGATTGCGCATCAAAAAGTGTGCAATGTACCTCAGGAGACGCTTTCAGTGCGTTTCAGCGAAGTTAACCCATATTCCTGCGCCAAAAGCCAACCCACTGCGCATTAGTTGGTTTTTGCTCCTGATGCGCAATCCGGGTTTAAAGAAATCTGGTAACAAATTGGCGAATACCTATCGGGTGATTCACTTCAGTACCGGGACCTCCTGCAACGGTTTTATTGATCACCCTTTCCTACCTGCGACTTTTTGAATTCTTCAGAATATTTTTTCCGGAGAATGATCTGGTACTGAAACATTTGATTTTTCAGGCGAACGATATCGTCCTCAATCCGTTTCTTATCCGTTTCGTTGAGTCCTTCCTCCTTCAGAAACTGATAAGATACGAGAATTTTTTTCTGTTGCTCAGAAATGATCTGCTCAAGTTCCTCTATACTATACTCTTGCAAATCCATATGGTTCTCCCTTCTTGTTGATTAAAAGTAACAAAAAAACTTCAAAGAAAGTTTGAGCCGGCCGGTTTTTTGATTATCAATTTATCAACAGGGATAAAAGCAAATATTATGCCGATGAGTGTTCAAAACGAAGAACTTTTGCTCCTCTGATCCGGCGATGTTTAATATCATGCAGGGCCTGATTGGCTTGCAGGAAGTCGTAAACCTCCACCTGGGGCTTAATGGGGATGCGGGCGGCAAGTTCCAGGAATTCATAAACATCCCTGCGCTCCACATTGGCAACTGATTTGATTTCCTTTTCCATCCACAGATCGGAAGGGTAATTTACCTGCTGAAGAAAATGTTTATCTGAATCTTCTTTGCGTATGGCATTGATAATGAGACGGCCACCCGGAGCGAGGTTTCGCAGGGCATAAAGGATTGGTTTCCAGGCGGGAGTTGTATCAATGATGGTTTCGGGACTAATGGGCGGAATATCAGAGGTATCACCTGACCATACAGCGCCAAGTTGCAGGGCAAATTCTCTTTCCTCCGGCTGACGGGCAAAAACGATGATTTTACTTTCAGGATACATAAAACGGGCCAGCTTGAGTACCAGGTGGGCTGAAGCACCAAAGCCAGTCAAACCCAGGGTCTTGCCATTGGTGATTCCGGAAAGACGCAGGGAACGGTATCCGATAGCCCCGGCACAGAGGAGCGGGGCAGCTTCCACATCAGTAAATGAATCAGGAATCGGATACACATAATCTTCCTTCGCCACCATAAATTCTGCATAACCCCCGTTTACATCCCTTCCGGTAGCTTTAAAATCGGGACAAAGGTTTTCCTGATCTGACCTGCAGAAGCTGCAACTGCCGCAGGCCGAAAAGATCCAGGCCACACCTACACGCGTTCCTGGAGGATATTTTCCGGAATCAGGACCATGCTTGACGATCGTGCCTATCACCTGATGCCCGGGGATAATGGGAAGGGAGGGAGGAGGCGTACGCCCTTCGATTTCGTCGAGTTCGGTGTGGCATACTCCGCAGGCATTAACCCGAAGAAGAATCTCCCCCCTGCCGGGTTCCGGAACGGGAAGATCGTACAGAGACAATGGCTGTACCCCTTCCGAAAGTTGCATAATGTTTTCAATCATCCATGCTTTCATACCGGTACAATTATTTGCCAAGAGCTTTACTTATGATGGCTTCCATTTCGCAGGCCGCATTTTTCATGGTGCGGCTGATTATTCCTCCGGCAAAAAGAGAAATCATTTTCGGATTCATCAACGAAACGTAAGTTTTTCCGTCTTTTCTTTCAAATACTGCAATCCGGCATGGCATTAGGGATGCTGCCAGCTTTTCCGCATCGTGAGAGAGAATTTCGTAAGCAAATTCCGGCTTACAGAATTCACAAATCCTGATCTGACTGATTTTTTTCCCCCACTTCAGCATGGTTTCCTGAAGATCATGAACCATTGGCACTTTCCAGTTATTTCTTTCCGCCTCTACTCTCAATGCATCGCAGGTGTCAATGAAAGAAAACGGGCTTTTATCTTCCAGAAAAAAAATCCGGAAGAAAAAAAGCCTGAAAAACAGATATACAAGAAGGATACCTGTTGCGATACCCAGAATGAGCCCTGTTATAAAACCAGCCATAGTAAATCAGTTTAAATTAGCCAATATGCTTTCAAAAGACAATTATCCCGGTTGACCAGAGTTTGTTTCGAAAAATTTGCCAGGTGGGTACAACATCTGACTGTTTATGATGCCTCTTTTTTTCTGCCTCCGTATGATTTATTGATTAAAAATACGAAATTGGCAGGAAAAAGAAAAGCGATTGAATCACGCCAGGGTTCGGCTGTATAAGGAAGGTAATCCGGATGCAGGACCTGTTGTCTACTGGATGAGCCGCGATCAGCGTGCACAGGACAACTGGGCCCTTATTTTTGCGGATATGCTGGCCAGAGACAATAAAAGGCCTCTGGTGGTTGTTTTTCATTTGCTTCCGGCATTTTCAGGGGCCGCCATACGGCATTACCGTTTTATGATAAATGGCCTGAGGGAGCTTCAACTTCGGCTGAATGACCTGGGCATTTCATTTTTTGTTTCTACCGGTGAAAAAGGACTGGTTTCCTTTCTGCAAAAAATTAAGGCGGGTTTTCTTGTAACTGATTTTGATCCGTTGCGGACCAAAAGGTTCTGGAAGCAGGAAACGGTTAAATCGCTTGCTATCCCTGTTTATGAAGTTGATGCGCACAATATAGTTCCCTGTTGGGTAGCTTCAGACAAACAGGAATACGGAGCCTATACATTTCGTCCAAAAATTCATCGGCTTTTGCCTGTTTTTCTTGATCCATTTCCTGAACTGGAAAAACAAAAATTCCCTTTCCGGCTTAATGAACCGCCTGACTGGAATTTGCTTTCTTCCGTTCCACAGGCGCCTTCAGCGGGTCCGGACATCCGGCATATTCATCCGGGAGAAAAAGCAGCGAAAAAAGGTTTGGAAAACTTTCTGGAAAATGGATTGGCAGAATATGAAGAAAAGAGGAATGATCCATGCGAGGATGGAACTTCCGGATTTTCTCCATGGCTGCATTTCGGGCATATCAGTGCTCAGCGGATTGCTCTGGAAATCCTGAAACAGGTTCCTAAAATACGGGGAACAGATGCCTTTCTTGAACAACTCATTATCCGGCGTGAACTGGCCGATAATTTTTGCTATTATAATTCAATGTACGACCGTTTTGAAGGTTTTCCCGAATGGGCAAAAAAGACGCTGAATAAACACCAGAACGATGAAAGGGAGTATTTGTATACCGAAGAAGAATTCGAAAATGCTCTTACCCATGATGAACTCTGGAATGCCGCACAAAAAGAAATGGTACTAACGGGGAAGATGCATAATTACATGCGGATGTACTGGGCTAAAAAAATCCTTGAATGGACATCTTCTCCCGAAGAAGCATTGCGCATTGCCATAAAACTGAACGACAAATACGAGCTTGATGGCAGGGATCCGAATGGCTATACCGGATGCGCATGGGCCATTGGCGGAGTACATGACAGGCCATGGGGAGAACGTCCGGTTTACGGAACCATCCGGTTTATGAATGACCGGGGTGCTGCAACAAAGTTCAATACGAAACAGTATATTCGCAAGGTACATAACCTGGATCTTTTGGAAAATACCGAAAATAAAAATCCATGAAGAAGGGAATGTTTATTTGTTGTTTGCTTCTTTTGCAGATATCACTTTCTGGCCAGATTCCGCAGGAAGTATTCGAAGCAAGAAGAAATGCCCTGATGGCGAAAATTCATGACGGAATTGCCATTCTGGGTGCGGCTTTTGATGAGGAATCCAACCGGCATGAATACCATCAGGATGCTTTGTTCCGCTATTTTACAGGTATTAATCAGCCGGGAATCATCATCGTACTGCATCCGGCTGGTGAACATAAGTACAGTATTTTCCTGCCGGAACAAAGTCTGATTGCAAGGATTTACGGTGGTAGCCGTTTGTCGGCTCAGGAGCTGAAACAAACCTATAAAGCCGATACGGTATATTCTTTCAGAGTGTTTTCTGAAATTATGAAGAGAATTGCAAAGCCCGGGGTCAGTATTTACAGAGATCCTTCCAACCGTTTCAGTGAAAACATTCTTACAAGTCTGGCAAAGGATGGCAAGCTGAATAAGGCCACCATGGCTGATCTTCGGCCTTTAACGGATGAAATGCGCCTGATAAAAGATTCAACAGAAATAGAATGTTTGCGGAAAGCCATTAACATCACGTGCAAGGCCCTGGAAGATGCCTATGCGGTTTGCAAACCGGGAATGTATGAGTATGAAATTGAAGCAGCCATTGAATACAGATTCCGGAAGGAAGGTTCTCCTATGCCGGGATATCGTTCCATAATAGGTTCAGGTCCTAATGCCACCGTGTTGCACTACGATCAGAATACACGATTAATGCACAACGGAGATCTGCTGCTCATGGATGTTGGTGCGGAATGGGAAGGTTACTCGGCAGATGTTACACGTACCATTCCGGTCAGCGGAACTTTTACGAAAGAACAGGAAGAAATTTATCAGCTGGTTTTGAAAGCGGAAGAAGAAGCCATAAAATATATGGTGCCCGGAAGAGGCGTTCTGGAATGCCATCACAGGGCGGCTGATGTTATCTGCGATGGACTGTACAGGCTCGGATTGATGACCGATCCTGAATCTCTCTGGCAGAGAAAGTTTTATATTATTTACCGCGTAAATCACTGGCTTGGGCTGGATGTACACGATGTGGGAAGTTACGGGCCTGCCTCGGAAGACTACCGGACCTATATGTTCAATAAGGAAGTCAAGGGAAGACCTTTAGTTCCCGGTATGGTCAGTACCATTGAACCTGGTTTGTACTTCCGGCCGGATGGCCTTCAGCAACTCAGGGAAATTGCAGGAAATCTGGCAACAGAGAAAGAAATTGCGACGTTTCTTGAAAAAGTGGGTCCGGTTTATGAAAAATATAAAAATATTGGGATACGTATAGAAGACGATGTGCTCATAACATCCAACGGAAATGAGGTGCTGTCGTCATGCATCCCCAAATAGTCTATACCGCTCATTGCATCAGAAAAATTCCTATGCAATGCGTTTCGCTTTCGCTGAACCGAAAAGGTTCCCGATAGAACGGAAGGAGTAAACCTGATTCATTCATTTTCAGTGAGAAACAGAAAATGAATGAATAGCTGAGATTACTCTGATTTTTCAACCGTTGAGGTGCCCAGCAAAGTATAAAGCGGGCAAAAGCGGATCAATGCCGTAGCAAGAATTACCAGCCCGAGAAGACCCCACCAGCTTTCAAAAAAAATACCGGCGGCAGCGATCAGAAGGCCAAGAACTATTCGAATTGTGCGGTCAATACGCCCGATGTTTGGTTTCATAGTTGTAAGTTTTAAAGATTGAACTAATACAATTTGTTATGCTACTAACAATTGGCTGAATAAATAGTTCGACTGAACAATTATCGTTAGGACCTTACAACAGTTTTATTCCAAAAAGGTGTTCACAAAGGATTTTTATCCCAATCAAAATTAATATAATTCCACCGAAAATTTCCATTTTTCTTCCAAATCGTTCACCTGTTTTCTTGCCGAAGAGAATCCCGAGCATGGAAGCAATAAAAGTTACAGCTCCAATGATGAACCCTGCCGTAAGTATGCGGGTTTCGAAGAAGGCAAGACTTATACCGACAACCAGAGCATCAATACTGGTGGCAAGGCCAAGACCAGCCATAACCCGCGGTTGTAAAGGATTGAGCTGTTTCTTTTCTTCCTTTTTGAAACTTTCAGCGATCATTTTTATGCCAATGATCAGCAAAAGTATAAAGGCAAGCCAGTGGTCGTAATCTGCAGCAAAGGTTCTCACCCTGGAACCAACTACCCAGCCAACAACCGGCATAGCCCCCTGAAAAAAAGCAAAGGTCAGTGCAATTTTGGCGGCATTGAAGAAGGTTATACTGCTAAGTATCAATCCGGTAGTTACTGATACGGCAAATGTGTCAAAACAGAGCCCAATGGCCAGGAGAACCAGTGTAAAAAATTCCATACATTATGATGAGGTGTGCAAAGGTATAAATTCAATTTAAAACCGAAATTCTGATATTGCTTTAACGCGTTATCTCCCCTGTTCACCCCGTTTTTTCCCCGGTTCGTCGAAACCATGTTGGATCCGGCAAGCAGTATAAAGTAAATTAGTAGTAAATTTCTTCACTGTGGTCCGTCAGATTATTTTAGCAATAGTCTTATCAGCATTCTGTCTTTTGTCAAAGAGTCAGATTGTAATAAGCGGCATTGTTCTGGATCAGAAAAGGAATCCTCTTCCGGGGGCCAATGTATACTTTGAAGGATCGTTTAACGGTACCATAACCGACACAGCAGGTAAGTTTGTCCTCAAAGAACAAGAACCTGAATTGAATATTTTGGTTATCAGCTATATGGGTTATAATGAAAAACGGATAACAATCGACAGGAAGCAAAAATCTGTTTTTCTTGAAATCAGGATGGAAGAAAAAATGACCGCATTGAAGGATGTGGTAATTACGGCCGGAACGTTTGGAAGTACCGATCAAAAAAAAGCTGTAATTCTCAATGCCTATGATATTGCCACAACAGCTTCTGCCATGGGTGATATTTACGGAGCCTTGCATACCTTGCCCGGAAATTCCTTTGTGGGTGAAGACGGTGGTTTATTTGTAAGAGGGGGGGAAGGAAATGAGGCAAGAACTTTTATCGAGGGTTTGCTGGTTCATAAACCTTATACTTCGCGAATGCCTGATTTGCCGGCAAGAGGGCGATTCAGTCCGGTTTTGTTTTCAGGAACGATGTTCAGTACAGGAGGATTTTCGGCTGAATACGGGCAGGCAATGTCATCGGCTCTTATTCTCTCGACTGAAGGTACTGTTGCCAGGAAAGGAACCAATTTCGGCATACTTCCTTTTGGAGGCAGTGCTTCGCATGCACAATCTTTTCACGATGGAGCCCTATCGGTTTCCGGGGATTATTTCAACATGAGATACTATTATAAGCTGTTTCCTCAGGAGATATGCTGGATAAAAGAACCGGAAACCATGACCGGCAATCTGATGTACCGCCAAAAAATACGGCAAAAAGGAATGCTGAAGGTTTTTGCTGCTGCAGAATTCAGCAGCAGTATCCTCTCTATAGAAGAACCGGGCACTGCCAATATGACCAGATATGGTCTGCAGAATTCCAATGGGTATTGGAATGCGGTGTACTCTCAGGAATTAAGTAATCTATGGTCAATGCGAACGGGATTTTCCATTACAGCAGACAGAGATAATATTAAACCTGCGGAGGATCATTTTACGGCTACTGAAACCGATCTGTATGTGAAACAGGTTTTTTCGCGAAGTGAACAAAAAAATCTGAGTCTGAAGGCAGGTGCTGAAATGAATTTACGCAATTACCGCCAGATCTATTTCAGGCAAAGCGATGGATTATCGGTCAGGCAGGGTCTGAATGGATTAGAATCTGCTGTTTTTACCGAAGGAGAATATAAAATTGCTGGAAAAGTAAGCCTGCGGGGAGGATTAAGAAGTGAATATAACGAGTACAACAAAGAACTAAATCTTTCACCCCGTTTTGCAGTTGCATTCAAAACATCTGATTTTAGTCAGATTTCGGCAGCATGGGGTTATTACACCCAGCTTCCCGAAACCAGGTATTTGATGATTAACCATGAACTGACCAACCAGCAGGCTATCCATTATATTGTTAACTATCAATGGATAAAGCAGAATCAAACTTTCAGGGCAGAAATCTATTACAAGAACTACCAGCATCTTCTTCGGTATGATTCATTATATGCCCCATACAAATATCAGTATAATTCAGGTGGATATGGTTTTGCCAGAGGAATCGATTTATTCTGGAGGGATAAAAAAACATTGAAAAATGCGGATTACTGGTTATCTTATTCATATCTTGACACCAGAAGACTGTTTCATGATTACCCGGTAGCAGCTCGTCCGCCGTGGTTTCCTGACCACACTTTCTCAGCCGTTTATAAACAGTATTTTTCACGGATTAACATACAATTGCTTTCTTCCTTTTCGGCGATGAGCGGAAGGCCTTATGAAGACCCCAATAAGGAAGGATTCATGAACAGCACAACTCCTGTTTACACCGATCTGAGTATTGGTGGCAGCTATGTTCTTATAAAAAAAGCAAATCTGTACATATTACATGCCCAGATAACCAATGTTCTTGGATCGAAACAGATTTACGGCTACCGGTATGCAAAAGAACCCGATGCGAATGGTTTTTATGCCTTTAAACAACTCAAACCGCCTGTCAAAAGAATGTTCATTGTTGGTATCTTTTTATATTTCAATTACTTTTAACCAAAATGTAAGTCTATGAAACCGTTTGTTTTTTTCTTTTTTTTGGTCATTCCTCTGGCCACCTTTTCGCAGGAGACCAGATATGAAAAGGCCATGAAAGAGCAGCTTTTGGCTCTTGATACAACTAGTAGCAATGAGGGGCTGACAAAGATTGCAATGGCTTTTGAAAGAATTACAAGGGCTGATACTTCTCAATGGCTGCCGGCATATTATGCCGCTTATGTGAACGTAATGGTCAGCTTTAATGAAAATGATCCTGTGCGGAAAGATGCCATACTTGATAAAGCCGAGGAAATGCTGAATGTTGCAAAATCCCGTAAACCCAATGAATCAGAAAATTGCGTAGTGGAAGCTTTTCTGTACCTGGGAAGAATTCAGGCTTATCCGATGGAACGCGGGATGGAATATTCCCTGCGTGCCAATGCTGAGCTCGACAGGGCTATTTCATTAAATCCTGATAATCCGAGAGCTTATTATTTAAAGGGTACAACTATTTATTATACCCCTGAGCAATTTGGCGGAGGAAAGGATAATGCCATGCCCTATCTGCTGAAGGCTAAAGAAAAATTCAGTCAGTTTTCTTCTCCTTCTGCTTTCTGGCCTTCATGGGGAAAAGAACATCTGGAGTCGATTCTGAAAGGCGGCCAGTAAAATTCGGTTCCTTTCTGTAAGGATAAAATATTCCTGTCATTAAAAAGAGAATGTATTATTGCCGGAAACAGGATGTAAATTCTGTTTCCGGACTTTTTTACAGGCACCTTCTTCTTTCTCCTGCAGATACGGCAAAATTCTTAACTTAGTGCCATCATGAAAACTCTGGTTGTATTAACGGGAGCTGGCATAAGTGCCGAAAGCGGGCTCAAAACTTTCCGTGATTCAGGAGGGCTTTGGGAAAATTATGATGTTATGGAAGTTGCCAGTATTTACGGCTGGGAAAAGAATCCCGGGCTGGTGCTGAGGTTTTACAACGAACGACGCCGGCAACTGGCAACAGCAAAGCCCAATTACGGGCATATAGGTCTTGCAGAACTGGAACAACATTTTCATGTTCATATCATTACCCAGAATATTGATGATTTGCATGAACGGGCCGGAAGTACCCGGGTGCTTCATCTTCACGGAGAGCTTAACAAGGCCCAGAGTACCGCTGATCCGTCACTCATATATGACGTTACAGGCAAGGATATAAACCTGGGAGATCTCTGTGAAAAGGGTTCTCAGTTACGGCCTTTTGTGGTTTGGTTCGGAGAGCCCGTACCTGCTATGGAAGAAGCAGTGGCATTGGCCGGGAAGGCAGATATATTTGCTGTCATCGGTTCTTCGCTTGTGGTTTACCCGGCGGCAGGGCTTCTGGAGTTTGTGCCTGAACATGTTCCTGTATTTGTTGTTGATCCTAATGAGGTAACCGTACCTTACAGGAAAAAGGTTGTCTATATTAAGGAAAAAGCGAGCAAGGGAGTTAAAATTCTGAAAGAAAAACTGCTTTCTGAATATGCCTGAAAGAAAGGTGTTGCTTTGGTTGTTGTTTTTGTCGTTTGTCCCGTTTCAAATGAAGGCGCAGGCCTTTACGGGAGGTTTGCTGGGAGGTTTGTCGGTCAATCAGATCGACGGTGATGAATATGCCGGATACGATAAAGCCGGTATTGTTTTTGGAGGATGGGTGCGCACCAATACAACAGGGCCTTTTCAGGTGCAGGGCGAAATACGTTATTTTGGAAAGGGTGCAGGCAACCGGGCCAATCCCGATCAGCCCGACAGGTATTACAGGGTGCGGCTGCGTTATATTGAAGTTCCTGTGCTTTTACGGTATACTGTCTCATCGCGTATTCCTTTGGGGTTGGGTCTTTCAGCCGGGTATCTTGCAGAGGCAAAAGAAGATCTTACCGGCGACGGATATATTGATCCGGTGCGAAAATTCAGGAGATTAGAACTGGCAGGACAGGCAACGGCAGGGTATGACTTTTCTTCCCATATAACAGGGGAGATACGTTTTTCGTACAGTCTGATTCCTGTAAGGGATCATCCGGGCGGGCAGACTTTTCTGGGTAACCTGGGTCAGTATAACAATAACCTGTCGTTTTGTATTCTTTATATGCTGGGAGGAAGAAGGTGATGAACGATAACCGCCATGTTCGGCTACTGATAGGTATTACTGGTGCCAGCGGAAGCATCTATGCAAAAAAATTGCTGGAAAGAATTGCCAACATGCCGGACAAACCGGAACAGACCGCGGTTATCTTCAGCGAAGCAGGTGAAAAGGTATGGCAGTACGAGCTGGGAGACACGTCTTTCGGAACATTGCCTTTTACGGTATACAGGAATGATGATCTGTTTGCACCTCCGGCTTCCGGCTCGGCAGGCTTTACCGCAATGGTTATTTGTCCGTGTTCGGTTGGCACATTAGGGAGAATAGCTGCCGGCACAGCTGAAAGTTTGATAACGCGTGCGGCAGATGTTATGCTGAAGGAAAGACGAAAACTGATTCTGGTCATCCGTGAAGCTCCGTTGAATGTGATTCATATCCGGAATATGGAGACCGTTACCCTGGCCGGGGGAATTATTTTTCCGGCCAGTCCGGGTTTCTATTACCCCGAAAAGGATCTGGACAGTATTATAAACCATTTTGTTGAAAGGGTTCTCGAGACTGCCGGAATCAAAATTCACGGCAGGTACAGTTGGGGTTCTTCCCGCTAGGCAACAGCCAGGGTTGCAACACTTACTTTTGTGTCAGGTACAGTCAGGATTTCATGCGCACATGATTCCAATGTAGCGCCCGTTGTTACCACATCATCAACCAGCAAAATGTGCTTCCCCTGTATTGCTTCAGGTTTAATGATTCGAAATATATTTTCAACATTTTTCCACCGGTCGAACCTGGATTTACGCGTCTGGGTTTCGCTGGCAATGGCCCTTACAAGGATATTTCTCCATACGGGTTTATGGAGTGCCTCTCCCAGGCCATAGGCAATCCATTCACTTTGATTGTATCCTCTTTTCTGTAATTTGTCGGGATGCAGAGGTACCGGAATGAGCAGATCGACCTCCGAAAAAACCGAACCGGCCATGTCGATTCCCATGATCCTGCCAAGTTCCTTGCCGAGTTCTTTCATTCCGCGGTATTTCATGGCATGAACCATATGCTGAAAGTGCCCCTTTTTCTGAAAAAAGAATCCCGCCGTGCCATAAACTACAGGAACCCGACCCCAGAAAAGAACTTCCACCGGATTGTTTCGCCAGCGGTGATACCCCGTGCGGGGCAAATGATAGCGACAACGAGTGCATATTAACGACTCATTACGGAACAGGCTGGCCGAACAGCCTGCGCATAAACGAGGGAAAAAAAGATTAAGAAAATCGTCAAGATAAAGCCCGATTTGTTGCATGCCCTTTTTCTGTTAATACCAGAAAAGGGAAAAACTAGCAGAAAAATCAGCTTATCATATTATATATCAATAATATACAAATATGGCAACGGATCAAGGGTTGTCATCCTTGTCGTTCTTTTTCGTTGAGGGTTTACGGATAAAAACTCCTGTCAGAAGGCCCATTACAAAGAGTATTACCATCAGTACTGAAACAGGGCACGGAATTGTCCAGAAGAATATATGTACATCGCAACTGGATGAATTCTGTACTGAGAATACAACAAGCAAAAGCACCAATATGACGGAAAATATAAGTTTTTTATTCATTGCGAAATGAGTATTAGAATCATATAAAAGTAGGAAAATCTATCCTTTGCTCCAAATTGTTGATATAAATCACCAAAAGATTGATAAATGGATAAAAAAAATCATTATTTTTACTAAGTTATTTAATTAACTGGAAATTAAGCTTTTATAAATTTTAAACATATTAACTTGATAGTCAATAAATTGATTGTTTAGTTGCTAGCACATTGGCTGAAACATTATTGCAGAAATAACGTAAACACAAATATCTGTTGATTAGGGAGATTGTGGTGCAAAATGATTAGAAAAATAAAATTTATAGGGATACATGAGGAATAAAAAGACTATTTGCCTGGCATTGCTGGGTTTACTGGCTGGAGTTGTTATCCATGCACAGCCGATTATTCTTTCCAAGAACATTACCAATGTTAGTCCCTGCAGTTCCTCTTCCAACGGGGAGGTTACCATCACCATCCGGAAAAACGGGACGGATCAGTTTACCTATACCATTTATAAAAATTTTCCGATTGTAACGCAATCTATTGGCCCTACAAGCGATACTGTAGTAACATTTTCCGGTTTAGAGAAAGCGAGTTACTTTTTTATTTTAAAATGGGATTTACCTTCCAGCAACGTAATGTCTGACTGGATTACAATAGGCGGACCGGGTATAATTGATATTGCGAGTCAATCGGTTACTGCAATTACCTGTCATGGAGATAATAACGGAAGCATTACGGTTTCGGGCAGTGGAGAGACAGGAAATTATGTGTATGAGTTATTTAATTCAGTACCTGTAAAGGTTACAGAAAATGGGACGGGCGTATTTACGAACTTATCGGGGGATACCTATACTGTACGTGTATCGGATGTTACCTGTCCGGGTTCAAAAACAAGCAGTCCGTTAACAGTGCAGGATCCACCGCCTATTTCAATTACAGGGACCAGTTCTGCCAATGTTAACTGTTATGGTGCCAGTAACGGAAGCATTCAGGTAACAGCCTCAGGGGGTACCGGCACACTCACCTACACCATTTCGCCGGGAGGATCGGCCAATAATAATGGTTTGTTCACTAATCTGGGACCGGGAACCTATACTGTATCGGTAACCGATGCAAATAATTGTCCGGCGGCTGTGGCGGGACCGGTAACGATTACCGAGCCGGCAGTGCTGAATGCCAGCGTGGCATCTACCAATGTAACCTGTTTCGGATCAGCCGATGGAACTATCTCTATTACCAGTCCGAGCGGAGGTTCCGGTAATTACCAGTATTCCATCAACGGTGGTTCTTCCTGGCAGGGTTCGGGGAATTACACTGGTCTGCCAGCGGGCACATACGATGTCAGATTGCGCGATCAGGCGGTGCCCACCTGTGAAGTTGTCCTTAGCGGGAGTCTAACAATAACTCAGCCAGCAGTTCTTAATGCAACTGTTTTATCAACCAATGTGACTTGTTTTGGTGGAAATAACGGCTCTATTACATTGTCATCGCCAACCGGAGGCTCCGGTCAGTATGAATTTACCATTAACGGAGGAACATCCTGGAGTTCTTCCGGCACCTTTACTTCATTAACAGCCGGAACCTATGATGTGCGTATGCGCGACAAACTTCAGCCATCCTGCGAAAAGGTGCTTAACGGAAGCCTTCAGATTACTCAGCCATTGCAGATGAGTGCTACTGTTTCCAAAACCGATGTAACGGGATGCTATGGCTATACGAATGGTTCAATTACAATTTCGTCTCCTGTTGGCGGATCGGGAGTATATGATTTTACTATTAACGGCGGCTCTTCCTGGCAGGGGAGCGGCAGTTTCACCAATCTGGCTGCCGGTACGTATAATGTCCAGATGCGCGACCGGAATGTCCCGTCCTGCATAATCATTTTAAACAGCAGCCTGGTCATCAATCAGCCAGATCCTCTTACAGCCACCATAACAACAAAGGATGTTACCTGTTTCGGTAATGATGACGGAGAGATTAAATTCAACAATCCCCAGGGAGGTTCCGGATCGTACCAGTTTAGTGTTAACGGAGGTACTGTATGGCGTACCAACGGCACATTCAGTAAAACAGCTGTTCCTCCTTATCCCATTACAGCCGGAACCTATTCGCTGATGATGCGCAATACGCTTGTTCCTTATTGTCAGACAAGCCTCGGTACCGCTGTCATCAATCAGCCGGGCCAGCTGAATGCCACACTCGTAGTTACCCAGATCACCTGTAACGGGGCAAGCAATGGCACTATTACCTTCAGCTCCGCAAGCGGTGGAAGCGGAGCGTATCAATATTCCATCAACGGAGGAACAAGCTGGAATGATAATCCCCTGTTTTCCGGATTAGCTGCCGGAACCTACAACTGCCAGATTCGTGACAAAAACGTGCCGACCTGTTCCCGCATTCTTAACAGTGCCGTAGCCATTACGGAGCCTGCTGCTCTGAATGCTGATGTTGCCAGCACGAATGTGACCTGCAACGGAGCAAATGACGGTACAATAACTATCAGCAATCCTACCGGTGGCTGGGGTACCTATGAATTTACCATAAACGGCGGAACAAGCTGGCAATCGTCAGGAAATTATACCGGCCTTGCTCCCGCATCCTACAATGTGCAGATGCGGGATGCTGCCAATCCATCCTGTATAAAGGTGCTGAATGCAGCCCTGGTGATTACCCAGCCCAATGCACTGACTGCAACTGTCAACAAAACTGATGTTACGTGTTTCGGAGGAAATGACGGAAGCATCATCATATCCAATCCACAGGGTGGGTATGGCACCTATGAATTTTCCATTAACGGAGGATCAGCCTGGCAAGCATCGGGTACCTTTGCAGGTCTTTCTGCAGGAACGTATGATGTGCGCATCAGGGATGCTGCCCATACGGGATGTTTTGTTGTGCTCAATCCAGCCCTTGTTATCAGTCAGCCCGGACAGCTTAATGCTGCCGTATCAAAAACTGATGTAACGGGCTGTTACGGAAATAATAACGGAGCAATAACCATTTCTTCTCCATCTGGAGGCTCAGGTGCCTATCAGTATAGCATTAACGGAGGTTCTTCATGGGAGGCTTCGGGAACTTATTCAGGTCTTGTGGCAGGAACGTACGATGTACGAATCAGAGATGCAGCTGCTCCTTCCTGCACCAGAATTCTGAACAGTGCCCTTGTGATTACACAGCCGGCCCAGCTGAACGGAACTGTAAGCAAGACCGATGTAACCTGCAACGGAGGCAATGACGGATCCATAACGATCAGTGGTGCTTCAGGTGGTTCAGGAACCTTTGAGTACAGTGTTACCGGTTATCCCTGGCAGGCCGCAGCAACCTTCAGCGGGTTACCTGCCGGAACCTACAATGTTTTCATCAGGGATGCCGGCAATCCTTCCTGTCAGAGAACACTGGCAACAGGACTTGTTATCAGCCAGCCGGCTGTTCTTACGGCTAATGTTGCCAAAACTGACGTGACCTGTTTCGGAGGGAGTGATGGTTCAATATCAATAACCAGTCCTGCCGGTGGACATGGAACTTATGAATATTCCATTAACGGAGGTTCTTCGTGGCAATCTGCTGGAAATTATACAGGATTGCCGGTGGGAAGCTACAATGTGCAGATCAGGGATGCCGCCTATCCCTCCTGCTTTGTTGTTCTCAATCCAGCTCTGACGATAACTCAGCCTTCCCTACTTTCAGCTGCAGTTGCAAAAACTGATGTCACCTGTTTTGGCGGAAATAATGGCACGATTACCATCAGCAGTCCATCGGGTGGCCACGGAAGCTATGAATACAGCATTAACGGAGGTTCTTCCTGGCAGGTATCGGGCAACTTCGCCGGACTGATTGCTGGAACCTACGACGTGCGGATGCGGGATGCACTTTATCCGGTTTGTTCGGTAATCCTCAGCGGTGCGTTGGTTATTAACCAGCCTGCACAGCTCACGGCAAGTCTCTCAAAAATTGACGTTTCGTGCCATGGGGGGAACGACGGGGTTATTTCCATCAGCGGAGCCGCCGGTGGACATGGCACCTATGAATATTCAATAAACGGAGGAAGCAGCTGGCAGGCATCCGGCGTTTTTGCCGGGTTAACGGCCGGAACATACGATGTAAGGATGCGTGATGCTGCCTATCCGGCATGTTCAGTCGTTCTCAATCCTGCCTATCAGATTACAGAGCCTCCCGCTCTTACTGCCACTATAGCTACGACCAATGTAACCTGCCATGGTTCTGCCGATGGATCGATTACTATAAGCAATGCACAGGGCGGACATGGCACGTATGAGTTCAGTATTACAGGAGGCATCAGCTGGCAAAGTTCGGGGGTATTTACCGGACTTCCGGCCGGCTTTTATGATGTACGCATCCGTGATGCTGCCTATCCGATTTGCAGCACCATTCTTAATCCGGCACTTGAGATTACCCAGCCGGGTTTACTTACAGCTGTCATCAGCAATACCGATGTAACCTGTTCCGGAGGAAGTGACGGGAGCATAACTCTTTCCGGCGCTCAGGGAGGTCATGGACATTATGAATACTCTATTAGCGGAGGAACCAGCTGGCAGGCAAATGGTTCATTTACGGGTCTCCCGTCGGGAAGCTATGATGTGCGGATGCGCGATGCTGATTTTCCGGGATGTTTTGTAGTACTGAATCCCGCACTGACAATCAATGAACCTTTGCCACTGAGTGGAACAGTTAACAAGACAGATGTGACCGGTTGCTATGGCAATACAAACGGAAGCATTTCAGTTGTTTCTGCGGCCGGAGGATCAGGTTCCTATGAA